>CAZFCL010000001.1:0-36239 GCA_964517705.1 uncultured Zetaproteobacteria bacterium
GTGTTGGAGTATAGGGGCTGGCTGGCAAACAACCACTGGAGAACTTTTAATTATATACTGAGTAAGAAAAAAGGCGGCTTCATAGGCTAGTAACAACTGGCTCCATTCACTGCTTAGCTTGCATGGGCAACTCTCACCCACTCCCCGGCAGTATCGCCATAAACACCGGTGGTTGAGAGGTAACCGGCCCATTTTAGATTAGAGAATTTCGGAGTGATCTTTGGCAACCACTGTAGTTGCGGTGCCGCCAACCCTGATGCAACTCGACTCATTTCCTAGAACCTAGTTACTCCACCACAAACAGCAATTGCATAGAACTTGCCGAGTCACACTAGCAGACTTACTCTGCTAGTATCTGCTTATGCCCTTTGATCTAGCTGTCATTGACCTCGACAACACCCTCTACGCCGCTGATAGCGGAGTGTTTGGCCGTATGGATAAGCGGATGACTGCCTATGTTGCCGATCAACTTGGTGTAGAGAGCGAAGAGGCAGACAAGCTGCGTGTAAAATACTGGAAAAAGTATGGCACCACACTGCGCGGCATGATGCTGCATCATGATATGGAGCCAGAGGGGTTCCTGCACGATGTGCATGATATAAATGCCCATGAGATTCTAGAAAAAGACGGTGCACTTGATGCAGCACTTGGCCGACTTCCGGGGCGGAAAGTTATTCACACCAACGGTATTCGTGAACATGCTGAGCGGGTGCTGGCAGCACTTGGCATCGCCCACCATTTTGAGTGTATCTACGACATCCGCTTTAATGACTACATTCCCAAACCTTGCAAGGAAACACTGGCGCTATTGATCGAGAATGAAGGATGTGACCCAGAACGAACACTGGTGGTAGACGATATGCCGGAGAATCTGCGGGTAGCGCGCGATCTAGGCTGCAGAACAGTATGGATCACACATGAGCCTGATGGCCACTGGGACTATCATATCCCACACTTTCATCATCTGCCGGAGATACTCGGAAAATAAAAGAGCCGGCAGTAGCCGGCTCTCTCACTTACTGACTTTATTCTGATTTCTACTGATTCATCTTGTCGAAGAACTCACCATTGTTTTTCGTGGTGCCAAGCTTATCGAGCAGGAACTCCATTGCATCAATGGTCCCCATCGGTGAGAGAATCTTGCGTAATATCCATATCTTCTGCAGATCTTCGCGAGGCGTAAGCAGCTCCTCTTTCCGCGTACCAGATGGTGCAATATCAATTGAAGGGAAGACACGTTTATCAGCAAGTTTGCGATCAAGCTTAATCTCCATGTTGCCAGTACCCTTGAACTCTTCGAAAATCACTTCATCCATCTTGGAACCAGTCTCAATCAAGGCTGTAGCGATAATGGTCAGTGAACCGCCATTCTCAACATTTCGCGCCGCGCCAAAGAATCGCTTCGGACGATGCAGTGCATTGGCATCCACACCACCCGTCAGAATCTTGCCCGAAGATGGAACAACGGTGTTGTAGGCACGTGCCAGCCTGGTGATGGAATCAAGAAGAATCACAACATCCTTGCCTGTTTCAACCAAACGCTTCGCCTTCTCAATCACCATTTCGGAGACCTGAACATGGCGCTGTGCCGGCTCATCAAAGGTAGAGGAGACCACTTCGCCGCTCACCGAGCGCTTCATATCGGTCACCTCTTCCGGGCGCTCATCAATGAGCAGCACAATTAACTCAACGTCCGGGTGATTGGCCTCAATCGAGTGTGCAATCGACTGCATCATCACTGTTTTACCAGTACGTGGCGGTGCCACCAGAAGTGCGCGCTGGCCTTTACCGATGGGTGAAACAATATCGATGATACGGCCCGTAATATCCTTTTTGGTCGGATTCTCAACCTCCATGTGGAGGCGCTCATCAGGATAGAGTGGCGTCAGATTATCAAAAAGAACCTTTGTGCGTGCCTGCTCAGGCGACTGACCATTGGTGGTGTCGACTGTTTTCAGTGCAAAATATTTCTCGCCGCGACGGGGCGCCCGAATCTCACCAGCAACAGTGTCACCCTTGCGTAGAAAAAAACGGCGAATCTGATGGGATGAGACGTACACATCATCCGGGCCAGAGAGATAGTTGGCATCAGGGGAGCGCAGAAAGCCAAACCCATCTGGAAGAATCTCAAGCACACCTTCACTGTAAATGGTGCCACTACGTTGACCGTGCGCACGAAGAATGGCGGAAACTTGCTCCTGCTTGCGCATACCTGCGGCATTATCAATATCATACTGATCGGCAAGCTCCAGAAGCTCTGTAGGTGACTTGGCCGATACCTCTTTCAAATTCAGAGTAACGCCTGCCATCTCATCGGATATCTGCTCATCTGCTTCATCCCGATGCCTGCGTTTACTGTTCTTATGATTGCGATCACCCTTGCGGCCACGGCCTCGTCTGACCCTCTCCTGACCGCTTCCTTCACCATTTTCCTCACTGCTTTCAGAAGCATCAACCTTCACCTCAGCTTTCACCTCAGTGGAAGGCTCTTCAGCAGCAGCTTCTGCCTTACGCGCTTTGCGACGGCGTGGCTTCTCTTCGGGAGGATTTGCACTAGAAGTATCTACTTCCTGCGGTGCTTCGATTTTATCAGACATTTATGTACTCCAGATTGAATAGACAGGTTGAATAGAGATTACTCTATGTGTCTTGCTTGAACGATTGAATGGTTAACATATCCTTGCGGATGAGTGGAAAAGGTCGGAGAGAACCGACAACGGGTGCTATTCAACCACTAGCCTGCCCCCTGTCAACCCCGAAAGTAGTTACAGTGCAAGAATCTGTTGGTGTATTGCGCTCACCTGATCCCGAAGGGAGTCCAGCGAACCACTGTTTTCAATCACATAGGAAGCTGAGCTTCTTCGCTCTTCATCACTGCACTGGCGTGCCAAAATGGCACGGAACGCATCCTCATCACGATCTCCACGAGCCAGCACACGCTGCAAACGAACCTCTTCATCGGCCAGCAGCACGATGACCCTATCCATGCGATCAACACCTCCCGACTCAAGAAGAACCGATGCCTCGATAATCACATAGGGTGCAACCTGCTCTTCGAGCCACGCCTGCTCTTCCTGCCAAATCAGGGGGTGCATAATTCGATTAAGCTTGGTCGTTTCGTCACTATCATTGAAGCAGTGTGCAGCAAGTACCGCACGGTTGAGTGACCCATCTGAGTGAAGAAATGAGTTGCCAAAGGTCTTAACAATTTGCGCTAAACCGTCCGATCCCGGCTGCACAAGATCATGCCCAATCCGATCAAGATCCAGAACCGGCACACCGAGGTTTTCAAAAATAGTTGCTGCACAGCTCTTGCCGCTACCGATCCCGCCGGTAAGGCCAATGCGTAGCGGCCTACTCATAGCATGATTCCTGAAAAGCGCAGGTACCATGCAGTAATTTCGTTACCGGCCACAAACCAGATGATCCCCGCCAGTGCCAAGTATGGGCCAAATGGAATCTCTGCGCGTATACCGCGGCGTGAAAGAAGTAGAAATGTGGAGCCGATCACGAGCCCGACAACGGATGATGTGAGGATAATAAATGGTAAGGCCTGCCAACCCATAAATGCTCCGAGCATAGCGAGCAGCTTGAAGTCACCATACCCCATGCCTTCACGCCCGGTGATTAGAAGAAACAGCTTCGCCACGAGCCAGAACACCCAGTACCCCGCAACTGCACCAATCAATGCATCCTGCAACTGACCAAACCACCACGAAAAAGCGAGCCCCAGCACAATTCCGGGAAAGGTAAGAGCATCAGGAAGAGAGAAGGTTTCCAGATCAATCAGCATCAGGGCCCAAAGCAAGAATGTAAGTGAGCATGCAGCCAGCAACATCGGCGTAGCACCATAAAGCCAGGCTAGGCCAGCAAAACTTAACCCCATCACCGCCTCTAGGAAGGGGTAGCGACATGAGATGGGTGCAGCGCAATGGCGACAGCAACCTTTAAGCAACAACCACGAGAAAATGGGAATGTTGTCCCTGAATGCAATCGAGTGGCCACACGATGGGCAGTGACTAGCCGGGAAAGCAATCGATTCACGGCGTGGAATCCTGTACACGCAAACGTTGGCGAAGCTCCCCATCATAAGCCCCAGAATACCAGCTGCGATTGTTAACATAAGATGTTTGCCTGCAGGGCTTTATACAACCGAAGCCATCTGGAAGATAGGCAGATACATGGAGACCACTAGGCCGCCGATTACAACACCGAGGAATGACATAATTAGTGGCTCCATCAACTGCTGCATATTCTCCACAGCAGTGTCGACCTCCTCCTCATAGAAGTCAGCGATCTTGGCCAGCATCTCCTCCAGGCTGCCTGTCTGCTCACCGATCGAGATCATCTGGGTTACCATCACCGGAAAAATACCGCTCTCCTCAAGAGGTGCTGCAAGTGTCTGCCCTTGTGATATGGCATTCTTGGATGAGATAATCACCTCTTCAATCACCACGTTGCCCGAAGTCTCGGCCACAGTATCCATCGCCTCAATGATTGGCACGCCTGCGGCAGTCAATGTTGAAAATGTGCGGCAGAAACGTGCCACAGCGGCCTTGCGCAGCACATCGCCCAGTATAGGCATCGCCAGAAGCAGTTTATCGAGCTGGTAGTGCCCTTTTGGTGTTTTATAGATTGCGCGGATGGCCAGCACGAACAGGATTGGAACACCAACTACCAGATACCAGTACTCCACAAAAATATCCGAAATCTGCATGGTGATTTTGGTTGGACCTGGAAGCTCTGCGCCAAAACCTGCAAACATCTCACCAAATACGGGCACCACGAAAATCATCAAAATCGCTGTCACAATAAAAGCAACAGCAAGAATGGAGGTAGGGTAAACCATCGCTGACTTTATTTTTCGCTTTAGGGCCAGCGCCTTCTCTTTATAGGTGCATAGCCTGAGCAGAATCGAATCCAAGATACCGCCCTGCTCGCCCGCCTCGATTAGTGAACATGTTAACCTATCAAACTCTTTGGGAAACTTGCGCATTGTTTCCGCCAGCGGATTACCATTTTCAAGACTTTCTCGAACATCGCTTAACAGCTTGTTCATCGCCTTTTTTCCTGAGCCTTTTTCCGCCATCTCAAAGCATTGAACCAGTGGTAATCCTGCATTTAACATGGTGGAAAGTTGGCGAAAGAAAACCGAAATATCCTTCTCATCCACCTTCTCTGGAATAATGACTATTTCGATCGGCTTTTTCTTAACCTTGATATCAATCAGGCCCTGCCGACGTAAAATCGCCGTGGCGATATCGCGATTGTTCGCCTCCATCTCGCCCTTTTGCGATATGCCCTGCCTATCTTTGGCTTGCCAGACAAAGCTCGGCATCAGTCAGCCACTGTTACCCTGAGGCACTCCTCAAGGGATATCTCACCATTCTTCACTTTCTCCAGTGCATCCATACGGAGAGTCTTTACACCCATAGAGATGGCGATTTTGTTAATAGCTGTCGAGTTCTCACTGGCATATACCACTTCACGAATATCATCGGAAACCGGCATCACCTGATAGATACCAACACGCCCCTTATAGCCCGTATTACTGCATGTCTCGCAACCTGTTCCGTGCATCGGTCTATACTGTTCGACCTCATCCTCAGGGACACCGGCCTGAATCAGGGCTGCGGCCGGGATATCCTCTTCCACCTTGCAGTCCGAGCAGACACGGCGTGCCAGACGCTGAGCAGATACAAGATTAACCGCAGAACCAACCAGAAACGGCTCCACACCCATATTCACCAGCCGTGTCATGGTGGAGGGCGCATCATTGGTATGCAGCGTGGCCAAGACAAGGTGCCCGGTCAGTGCAGCTTTGATGCCGATAGCGGCTGTCTCATAGTCACGAATCTCGCCGATTAGGATGATGTCGGGATCCTGCCGCAGGAACGAACGCAACGCGGCAGGAAAGTCAAAACCAATATCGGGCCGAACATTCACCTGATTGATGCCCATGAAGTTAAATTCCACAGGGTCTTCAGCTGTGGAAATATTCACACCCGGCTGATTCAGTTCGGCAACTGCGGAGTATAGACTTACTGTTTTACCTGAGCCTGTCGGACCTGTTACAAGCACCATGCCATATGGCCTGTTAATATTCTCCTTCAGCCATTTCAGTGCCTGTGGCTCATAGCCTAGCTTACTCATATCCAGTTGCAGATTTGAAGGGTCCAACAGCCGCAATACCACCTTCTCACCAAATAGAGTCGGTAGCACGGAAACACGAAAGTCGACCGTTTTAGTGCTGGAGAGACGCAATTTAATGCGTCCATCCTGAGGCACACGACGCTCGGAGATATCAAGCTGGGCAAGAATTTTTAGGCGCGAAATCATCGCATCACGCATCGCCATACGCGGACGCATAATCTCATGCAGCACACCATCAACCCGGTAGCGCACACGCATCACCTTTTCATAGGGCTCAAGATGAATATCCGATGCGCCGTGCTTGATCGCATCAAGCAGGATCAGGTTAATGAGCCGGACAACAGGAGCTGCCTCTGTTTCGGCAGAGAGTGAAACCTCATCCACATCCCCTTCGGAGGTATCAACGACTTCAATACCCATTGCGCCAATATCATCCATCGCATCCTGAAGGTGTGCATCAGTATCGCCCAGCGCATCAAGCTTCTTAACAAGGTCACTTTCAGCAGCAACAGAGAGAGAGACCTGCTTTCCACTAATAAATGAAATCTCATCCAGCGCATTAATGTCATAGGGATCAGCAACGACGAGCTTAAGGAGACTACCTTCCTGTGTAAGTGGCAAGGCAACATTTTTTCGCAAAATATCAAATGGAAGATTGGAGAGTTCCGCATCAATCTCTACTTTGGCCAGATCCACCACTGGGCAACTAAATGTGCGTGCAATAAACGCAACCAGCTCTTCCTCGGTGAAAAAACCATTCTTAACCAGCTGCGCCGTCAAAGTAGTGCCGTTGACTCTTACATCACGCAAAACCTGATCGAGCTGTTCTCTGGTGATTCGGCTCTGTCGCAAAAGAATATCGCCAAGACGAGAGCTGACCATTACTGCGCCTCCCAACCAGGAAGCGTGGTAGTACACCTTCCCAACTGTTTCTCTACATTACGCAGAGTGTGCATCAATCCGGGACGCTCGCACCCATGCCACCATGCAAATGCTTCGGCCCCTTGTGCAATCAGCATCGGCAACCCGTCCACTGCAATGCGAGACGATTCGCGCGAAGCCTTGCAAAATGCAGTTTCACCATCCGGTTGATAAACGACATCAATAGCCACTCCCTCCCCACTCAGTGTAAATGGAAACTGTTGGCCTGATTCTAGCCCGACAGAAGTACTATTCACCAGCAACTCTGCTTCATCACAGGCTTCTGTCACCGCCTGTTGTTCCCATGCAATGGGGGAAATATTCATGTTGGGGTAGTTGTTTCGAGCCGCCTCTACAAACGTAGACAGACGATCAGCATTACGATTACATATATAAACACTTTTCAGGCCTAATGATGACAGCGCATGTAGTACGGCACGCGCCGTGCCACCTGCACCAAACAGAAGTGCCGACCTTCCCTGCAAAGGAGCTCCCAACCCCTCCACCACTGCCGCAAAACCACACCAATCGGTGTTAGTCGCCTTCCAACCATCATAAGAGCGACGTACTGTATTGACCGCCCCTATCAGGCTGGCATCGTGATCTGAGGAGACCAGATTAAACACAGCCTCCTTATGTGGGACAGTGACATTAAATCCCTCAACCCCTAAGGCATGTAGCCCTGCTATCGCCTCAGAGAGCCGATCAGGCTCGACTGCAAAGGGAAGATAGACCGCATTGACCTTCTTCTTCTCAAGAAAAGATGCCTGGAAAAGCAGTGAAAGCGAATGTTTCACTGGCCATCCAATAATGCCGTAAAGTTGTGTCGATCCGTCAATACTCATGCTTCGTCAGCATAGAAACAGTCACCTAGCCTGTCAAAGGTAACCTTCACACCTGATGCCATCTAGAAAACTATATGTCTCTACTTCCTCTGTCAGTTAGAAGAGCGTCACACCTACTCTACCGTGACAGATTTTGCCAAGTTTCGTGGCTGATCCACATCACTGCCTTTAAGTAGCGCAACATGGTAGGCCAAAAGCTGTAGTGGAATACTGTACACAATCGGTGCGGTTCCAGGGTGGATATCTGATAGCATCAAGCTGTGATAGTGGTCCAATTCGATTTTCACCTTATGATCGCTGAATAGAAAAAGCTCACCGCCACGCGCCCTTACTTCCTGCAAATTTGAGAGCACTTTCTCAAGCAGTGGGTCATCAGGCAAGGCACAAACCACCGGCATCGCGTCATCCACGAGCGCCAACGGCCCATGCTTCAACTCACCTGCCGGGTAGGCCTCAGCATGAATATAGGATATCTCTTTAAGCTTTAGCGCGCCTTCCATAGCTACAGGGTAGAAAGCACCCCGACCAAGAAATAGCGCATTTTGTTTACCTGAGAAATTTTCGGCCATATCCTTGATGGAATCCGCCGACTCAAGCACTACCTCAACCTGCCTGGGTAGTGAATGAAGTTCATTCACCATCGCCTCTTCTTTCTCGGTCGTTAAACCTTTGCGACGGGCAAGTGCAATGGTCAGAAGGCGCAGCGCAACCAGCTGCGTGGTAAATGCCTTGGTTGATGCTACGCCAATTTCAGTTCCGGCACGTGTCATAAAGCAGACATCAGACTCACGGATCAGTGAGCTCTCTGGCACATTGCAAACAGTAAGGCTTCCGATATAGCCCTGCGCACGACTACCACGCAGCGCAGCCAGTGTATCAGCCGTTTCACCCGATTGAGAAATGGTTATAAGCAGCGAACCATCAGGAACAACCACTTGGCGATAACGATACTCACTGGCCACTTCGACACTGCATGGAATACCAACCTCTTCCAGCCAGTAACGCGCTACCAGGCCTGCGTGATAACTGGTACCACAAGCAATAATCTGAACATGCCGCGCCTTATCCAGCAGCGCCGCTGTTTCATGGCCAAAGCTCTCTTCAAGAAGTCGCCCATTGTGAATACGCCCTTCAAGGGTTTCTGAAATAACGCCTGGCTGCTCATAGATCTCTTTCAGCATATAGTGAGCATATGGACCCTTCTCAATACTACTGCTGGAGAGTGCTGACTCCTTGGCAGGGCGCGTAATCTCTTCGCCACCACTATTGAAAATGGTGACACCATCACGGCGCACCTCAGCCATATCACCCTCTTCCAAAAAGATAAACTTGCGCGTAACCGGTAGCAGTGCCGCCACATCCGAAGCGATAAAGCTCTCTCCTTCGCCGACTCCGACCACCAGTGGGCTCCCTGCTCGCGCAACCACAATACGGCTATCATCTTCAGGGCTGGATGCAGCAAGCGCATAAGCCCCCTCCAACTCCTGAGAAGATTCAGCGACAGCATCAAACAGCCCCATGCCTGACTCGAGCTTCTCCGCCATCATATGTGCAATGACTTCAGTATCTGTTTCGGAGGTAAATGTGTAACCCTTTGCCGCAAGCTGGTCTCGCAGCTCTGCATGATTCTCTATAATTCCATTGTGCACCACTGCCACACGGACACCACTCATATGCGGGTGAGCATTGCGCTCTGCCGGGGCGCCATGTGTCGCCCAACGGGTATGTGCAATACCAAGATCCCCAGTAATCCCCGACTGATCTACGATATCTTTGAGTGCCGAAACCTTGCCGAGTGATCTGAACCTTTTTAGTTCACCACCTGCATCACGAATGGCAACACCAGCAGAGTCATACCCGCGATACTCCAAGCGCTGCAGTCCATCCATCAAAACAGGAAGAACATCTCTTCCAGCAATGGCCCCGACAATACCACACATTAGCGTTTCTTCTCTGGCCGTTTCCAGCTAGCGAGATGACGTTGAGCATTGCGTTGAGAGAGGGTAAGCCCCCCCTCGGGCACATCACGCGTAATAGTACTTCCAGCCCCAACCGTCGCGCCATCACCAATGGAAACCGGTGCAACCATCTGACTATCGGAACCAATAAATACATTGTCACCAACTTCGGTTCTATGCTTATTAGCACCATCATAGTTGCAGGTGATCGTACCGGCTCCGATGTTGCAAGCAGAGCCCATTGTCGTATCACCAATATAGCTGAGATGGTTGATCTTACTGCCATGTCCGATCACAGACTTCTTCACTTCAACGAAGTTTCCGATACGCACTTTCTCAGCCAAGCATGTCTCTGGGCGCAAACGGGCATAGGGGCCCACCATCGATTCGGCACCTACACTACAGTCCTGAAGGTGGCTAAAAGCCTGAACATGGGCCCGATCAGCAACCTCTGCATCTATGATCACCGTGTAGGGGCCGATGGAACAACCGGAACCAATCTGAGTGGTGCCAACAAGGTGGCACCCAGCCTGAATGAGGGTGTCCGAACCAATCTCAACGCCTACCTCAATACGAACCGTACCAGGCTTTTCAATCGTGACGCCATTGCGTTGCCACGCCTCAATAACATGGCGCTGCATGATCTCCTCAACATTCGCCAAGTGTAGGCGATCATTCACACCAAGCATCTCATCAGGATTTTCCATAACAACCGCTTCTACCGACTGCCCAGCCTGTAGTGCAAGCGGCACAATATCGGGGAGGTAGTACTCACCTTGGGCGTTATTATTACCTACCGCATGCAGCAGGTTGAAAAGAACTTCGTGGCGCACGCAGTAGATGCCACTGCTCACCTCATTAATCTGTTTCTGCTCACCCGTTGCATCCCTCTCCTCAACAATGCTGGCCACATGTCCACTTGCGTTACGCACAATGCGGCCATAACCATATGGGTTCGCTGGGCGGGCGGTAAGGATGGTGATATCCGCAGCTTTCTCGCGATGATCATGAACTAATTGAGCCAGCGTATCGGTAGTGAGAAGTGGGGTGTCTCCACACACAATCAAAACATCACGAACACCATCGATCACGCTCTCACACTGCTGCACTGCATGACCGGTACCAAGCTGCTGATCCTGAACCACCCACTCCAAGTTATCGAGTTCACCAATATGTTCACGAACCATCTCGGAGCCGTGACCTGTGACCACCGCAGTCACCTTAGGAGAAAGGGCTGTGGCACTCTCGAGAACGTGCTCAATCATCGCCCTGCCCAACACTTTATGCAGCACTTTAGGCAGGCTGGAGCGCATTCTCTTACCCTTTCCAGCAGCAAGGACACAGATATGCAGATCAGAATGTTGGAGTTTGCTCATAAATAACCTCCAATAGGTCAGGCCTTAAGCTAGTGAGAAAAAGTTACGGAGTAAAAACTTATAGCGCAGCGCAGTCTCAACACTAAACAAAAAGGGGTCGCACAGTGCAACCCCTTTTTACATCTCTTTATCACAATTACTTCTGCTTTTTCTTCCTCAGCCAGAGTAAGCGCGCTGTCATCATTGCCAATTCAGCCTCAGCTGCAGCATAGTCGATATCATCCTTCTTCATATCGAGCATTTCCTTGGCCTGACGCTCAGCTTCAATGGCAGCAGCCTCATCAATATCATGAGCTCGCTCTGCAGAGTCGGAAAGAACCGTTACCATATCAGGCTGCACTTCCATATAGCCGCCTGACACAAACACTTCATCAACATTCTCTCCATTAGTAATGCGGAGCTCGCCAGTGGTTAATGCGCTAAGTAACGGACTATGCTTGGGAAGAATGCCGAGTTCGCCGGCAGACCCAGGGGCAACCAGAAACTCAGCCTCACCACGGTAAACCTCGCGCTCAGCCGTAGCGACCAGTACTTGCATGGTAGAAGCCATTAGCCTTTGGCCGCCATTTTCTCAGCCTTGGCAACAGCCTGTGCAATGTCACCAACCATATAGAAAGCCTGCTCAGGCATGTGGTCGTATTCACCAGCCAGAATGCCTTTAAAGCCTTTAATAGTCTCTTCCTTCTTGGCGTATACACCTGGAGAACCGGTAAATACTTCTGCTACGTGGAATGGCTGTGACAGGAAGCGCTGAATCTTACGTGCACGCTGTACCGCCAGCTTATCTTCGTCGGAAAGCTCATCCATGCCGAGGATTGCAATGATGTCCTGAAGCTCTTTATAGCGCTGCAGAGTCTTCTGTACGCCCTGAGCAACATCATAGTGCTCAATACCGATGATCTTAGGATCAAGCTGACGTGATGTGGAATCAAGTGGATCCACCGCAGGGTAAATACCAAGCTCAGCAATCTGACGGGACAGTACAATTGTAGAGTCCAAGTGAGCAAACGTGGTTGCAGGTGCTGGATCAGTCAAGTCATCCGCAGGTACGTAAACAGCCTGAACAGATGTGATAGAACCAGTTTTAGTAGAAGCAATACGCTCCTGAAGACGGCCCATCTCTTCGGCCAGGTTAGGCTGATAACCCACCGCAGACGGCATACGACCTAGCAGTGCGGAAACCTCAACACCCGCGAGTGAATAACGGTAGATATTGTCGATGAAGATCAGTACATCAAGACCTTCCTCACGGAAGTACTCAGCCATAGTTAGACCAGTTAGAGCCACGCGCAGACGGTTACCTGGAGGCTCGTTCATCTGACCGTAAACAAGTGCAACCTTGTCCAGTACGTTGGACTCTTTCATCTCGTAGTAGAAGTCGTTTCCTTCACGAGTACGCTCACCAACACCTGCAAATACGGAAAAACCACCGTGTGCCTTCGCAATGTTGTTGATCAACTCCATCATGTTAACTGTTTTACCAACGCCGGCACCGCCGAACAGACCAACCTTACCGCCCTTAGCGATAGGAGCCATCAGGTCGATCACTTTAATGCCGGTTTCGAGGATTTCAGCAGCCGGAGATAGCTCATCGAATTTTGGTGCAGCGCGGTGAATTTCCCAGCGCTCATCTGAAGGGACATCTTCGCCTTCGAAGTCGATACCATCGCCAAGTACATTCATGATACGACCGAGAGTAGCCTTACCAACAGGCACCTTGATCGCTGCACCAGTGTCTTCCATCTGCATGCCGCGTTTGAGGCCATCAGTGGCGCCCATCGCAACCGCACGCACAGTGTTATCACCGAGATGCTGTTGAACTTCCATCGTCAGCTTCGGATCTTTCATCACCAGAGCATTGTAAATTTTTGGCAGTTCGCCTGCGTTAAAACGGACGTCCACTACCGGTCCAATTACCTGAACAATAGTACCTGTACTCATTTTCTGACCTCTCCTAAAAATCTAAACTGTTTAGCCAGCAGCAGCTGCGCCAGCACAAATCTCTGCCAGCTCCTGCGTAATAGCGGCCTGACGGGCCTTGTTGTATGTGATTTTAAGGTCACTAACAATATCTTTTGCATTATCGGTTGCGGCTTTCATTGCCACCATACGTGCAGACTGCTCACAAGCCTTGTTTTCCAGAACTGCATGATAGACAAGAGATTCTACATAGCGGCGTAAAACACCCTCCAGAACATCCTTTGCCTCTGGCTCATAAAGGTAATCCCAGTAGCCTGCATCTTCCGTTTCCGGAAGTGGGCAAGGCATGAGACGCATTGCAGTAGGATCCTGAGTCATGGTATTAACGAACTCACTGTAAACCAGGTGAACTTCATCCAACTCGCCGGAGATGTACTTCTCCATAGCCAGCGTGACAACACCGAGGATATCTGAGAGCTCAGGCGTATCCGAAATATCTTCAGCAACACCGGAGATCTTTGTGCCAATACGGCGCATAAACAGACCGGCACGTTTACCGATAGTGAACACTTCGATGTCAGCAGTCTGTTCCTTCATCAGGCCTAAAGCTGCTTTCAATGCATTGGTGTTAAGACCACCGCAGAGACCTTTATCAGTGGTAACGACAATTACGCCAACCTTTTTGATCTCTTCACGCTCAACGAGAAACGGATGCTGATACTCAGCATGTGCGCTCATCATGTTACCAACCACGCGCCTGACACCTTCGGCATAGGAACGAGCGGCAATCACACGATCCTGAGCCTTGCGCATCTTAGATGCGGCAACCATCTCCATCGCCTTGGTAATTTTACCAGTGTTCTGGATCGCTCCAATCTGAGTGCGAATTTCCTTAGCTGAGGCCACTGTCGTATCCTATCAGTAGGTGCCGGTTGACTTAAAGTCAGCGACAGCGTTCTGAAGACTCTCTTCAACCTGCTCATTCAGTGCAGGGCTCTCATTAAGGCCTTCGACCAATGAGGCGCACTGTGAATTTAGATATGCGAGGTATGCTTTTTCGAATGCTACAACCTTGGCTACTTCGATTTCATCCAGGTCGCCATTGTTAAGCGCGTAGAGAACCGCAGTCATTTCAGCAACGGACTGAGGGTTGTTCTCATCCTGCTTGAGGATCTCCATACCGCGCTTACCGCGTTCAATCTGAAGACGAGTTGCTTCATCAAGATCAGATGCGAACTGGGCAAATGCAGCCAGTTCACGATACTGAGCCAGATCCAGACGCAGACCACCACCGACCTTCTTCATTGCTTTAGTCTGAGCAGCACCACCCACTCGTGATACTGAAAGACCTGCGTTAATTGCCGGACGCTGGCCCGCATTGAACAGACTTGTCTCAAGGAATATCTGGCCATCGGTAATAGAGATCACATTGGTAGGTACGAATGCGGACACATCACCTTCCTGAGTCTCAATGATTGGCAGTGCAGTCAATGAACCGGTTTTACCAGTAACTTCACCGTTGGTGAATTTTTCAACATAGGTCTCATCCACACGGGAAGCACGCTCAAGCAGACGGGAATGCAGGTAAAATACGTCACCTGGGTATGCTTCTCGGCCTGGAGGGCGACGAAGGATCAGGGAAACCTGGCGATAAGCCCAAGCCTGCTTGGTCAGATCATCATAAATAATCAGAGCATCTTCACCGCGATCGCGGAAGTACTCACCCATGGTGCAACCTGAATAAGGCGCGATATACTGCAGCGCCGCAGATTCGGAAGCAGAAGCAGCTACGATGATAGTGTTATCTAGGGCGCCGTGCTCTTTCAAGGTGCGCACCACTGCTGCAACAGTTGAAGCCTTCTGACCAACCGCAACATAAACACATGTTACGCCGGTCGACTTCTGGTTAATGATAGTATCGATTGCGATTGCAGTCTTACCAGTCTGACGGTCACCAATGATCAGCTCACGCTGGCCACGACCTACAGGAACCATGGAGTCGATTGCTTTAATACCAGTTTGCAGAGGCTGATCTACAGATTTACGCTCAATTACGCCTGGTGCGATCTTTTCAACCGCGTCAAAGCCTGACGAGTTTATCGGGCCTTTACCATCAACTGGCTGACCAAGTGCGTTAACAACTCGACCTTTCAGCTCAGGACCAACCGGCACCTCAAAGATCTTGCCGGTACATTTAACCTCATCGCCTTCGAGCAACTCAGTAAACTCGCCGAAGATTACAGCACCCACGCTGCCCTCTTCCAAGTTGAGCACCATGCCCATAATGCCACCGGGGAACTCAAGCATTTCACCAGCCATTGCACCGGACAGGCCGTGAATCAGTGCAACACCATCGCCTACGGAGATGATGCGACCAACATTGGCGTCAGCAGCACTTGCTTCAAAACCCTTGATCTGTTCTTTAATAATCGAACTAATTTCTGCGGTATCGAGCTTCATACGTATATTCCTCTAATAACTCAATCTGTTGTTTAGGAAGCCAAAGTACGGCGCAAGCCGCTCAGCTTCGTACGCAACGAATAATCAATTTTACGGTCGCCAATCCGGACAACCATGCCGCCCAGAATTGACTTGTCTTCAGAGACATTAAGGCGAACCTTCTTTCCTGTTGATGCACCCAGTGCGGAGGAGAGTTTCTTCTGCAGAGCGCCATCAATTGCATTGGCAACAACAATATCTGCTTCAACTTCACTCTCTGCCTGCTGTAACATCTCTTCAACAAAGCTATTTATCTCAGGGAGCAGTGATGCCTTGTTGCGCTCAGAAAGCATGCCGACAAGACGATCAAGCTCAGCAGATACGCCGCCAGCAGCTTTCACGATCACCTGCCTCTTAGCTTCAGCCGGGGCATCCGGTGAAGCCAGAAATGCAGCGACCTCATCGACTGCGGCAACTGCAGCAACCTTTGCAAGGTCACCACGCAAATCAGCACCACCCTGAATCAACTCAAACAGGGCTGTTGCGTAGCGTCGTGAGATCTGCGATGTGCTCATGCGTTACCAAACCCATCGCTGACGATTCCCTCAACCAGCTTCGTATGCCGCTTAGCATCAAGTTCAGATTCAACCACACGCTCAGCTGCCAGCATGGCGATGTCAGCAACCTCGGAACGCAGCGTCTGACGAGCGCGATTCAACTCGGCATTCACCTCATCACGTGCAGAATCAACGATCTGCTGGGCCTCATCGCGAGCCTTAACAACAGCTTCTTCATTAACTTCTGCTGCGCGTTTCTCAGCAGCGGCAACGATCTCTGAAGCCTTAGTACGCGCTTCTTTAAGCTGCTCGGCAATTTCTGCCTCGGCCTTGGCCTTGGCTTCCTTACCAGCATCAGCTGCAGCAAGTCCATCCGCTATCTTCTGAGAGCGAGCCTCCATCAAGTCAGCCATTGGCCCATACAGGTATTTCTTCATCAGATATACCAGGGTCAGGAAAACAACAATCTGACCAATAAATGTCAGGTCTAAACTCATATGACCTCCTCTTTAAGTTCGTTGTTCTTTGATTAGCCCAGGAATGGGTTGGCGAACAGGAACCACAGAGCGAAAGCCATGACGATGAATGGGAATGACTCCATCAAACCTGCAAAGATGAACATGTTGAACATCAGCTGTGGGCGCATTTCCGGCTGACGGGAAATACCTTCGAGGGCCTTCGAACAGATGAGGCCCCAGCCGATTGCAGAGCCCATGCCTGCAGCAGCGAGAATAACACCTACCGAAATTGCGGTAGCAGCTGTGATGATTGTTGTAGCGTCCATTTTATTACTCCTCTCGTTTAATCGTTTATAAAATTAGTGCTCTGCCGGCTGGTGCGCAATAGACAGATACACCACCGTAAGAATCATGAAGATGAATGCCTGCAGCAAGCCGATAAACAGATGGAATGCAGACCATGCCAAGCCAACGAAGAAACCGGCTGCCATGCCAATCGCGCCGCCGCCCAAAAGCAGAAACGCAATCAACAGGAAGATCACTTCACCAGCAAACATATTACCAAACAATCGGAAGGAAAGGCTCAATGGCTTGGCCAATTCTTCAACGATCTTCAGAATCAAGTTAATCGGCATCACGACCGGCTTCAGGAAACCCGGAACCAGTGATGTAAACGGCTCAAACAACATCTCTTTACAGAAATGAACTGGCTTGAGCTTGAATTCGTAGTAGAGCACGAGAACAAATACTGACATGGCCATTGCAGCCGGCAAATTCAGGTCATTGGTCGGAACTGGACGGAAGTGCTCAGCACCGAACAGGTGAGCAATATTTCCCAGTAAAAATGCAGGTAAAATATCAATTGTATTAATCAGTGCGATAAAGCAGAAAACTGTGAATGCCAGAGGGGCGATCAGCGGGTTATGCACAGGAAAGTTGTCTTTCACGGTCTGGTCGATAAAGCCAACCACGGACTCCATGAAATTCTGCGCACCACTCGGCGCGCCCTCAACAAGCTTGCCTTTCAACCAGAGAGCAAAGAGAAACATTCCACCGGCAACCACAAGGGTAACCAGCATGGTATCAAGATGAATTTGCATGAATGGATTGGACTCATCAATCTTTAGTGTCCAATACTCCAGATGGCCAGCAATTCCGCCGTCGCCATGACTCTGATCAGCCAAATCCTCCCCCTTTATACTCTTTTCTTACGTCAACCAGTGCAGAGATAAAAATTACCGCCTGCGCTAAAAACATGCCAGCTGCAACCATGAGTAAGTGCAGGCCTGCCAGATAAGCCATGATCAGAGCAGTAATCAACGCTAAAAAACGAAGAGCCACCCCTGCATAAATCGATTGCTTTCCAGCTTGAGCACCCATGCCCTGCGTTCGATCCAGCCGCTTAGCCAACCACACCGCATTCACCACCATCATGACCACGCCATATGCCAGTGAAGCTGCAGCCTCGATTTGATTAAATAGCACCAAACCAGAAGCCCCGAAAGCCCCGACCAGAAGCTGTATGCGTACTATTTTACCTATTACAGCTTCTTTAACTAAAGACATCAAAGCCTCATCCGGTTGAGTAAAGAGCCACAAAATCTGTGGAACCCTATCCTCTCATGTTGAGCGCTGCGCAGTATAGCCAACCACCACTGCCACTTCAAGTTAAAGCTGCTCCAAAAAACCAAAGCACATATGTAGGCCAACTCATAGCCTACATATAAGCTTAGACCAACCCTCCGAGCGCCTCCCTGCATATATCAAACAGCGGGTCAGGGAAAATGCCCAGCATCACGATAAGCAATGCGGTCACCAGAACTGTTGCCTGCATTGGCCTGCTCTCAATAAAGTTGAATGCCACACGCTCTTTATCGAAGTAAATATATTTAACAACACGCAGGTAATAGAATGCGCCGATCGCAGAAAAAAGAAGCGCATAGAGCACCAGGTAGAGATGCCCTGCCTCAATCGCCGCAATAAACACGACATACTTGGCCCAGAAGCCGCCAAGGAATGGAATACCTGCCATAGAGAACATAAATAGCCCCATCGCTAGGGCATATCCCGGCCTGACTTTGGAGAGTCCAGCAAAATCATCCAGCAATTCACCCTGAATGCCATCACGCCGCATCAGGATAATGATTGCAAAAACACCCATGGTCATTACAAGGTAGATCGAGAGATAGACAAGAATGCCGGAGAAGCCAGCAGCCGTGCCTCCCAGAAGCCCCAGTGTCAGAAATCCTACATGTCCTACAGTTGAGTAAGCCAACATGCGCTTGATGTTGCGCTGTGCAATAGCTGCCAGGTTACCAACACCGATGGTTAACACCGCAATCGCAGAGAGGATTGTTTCATACTCGTACTGCAGAGATGGCAGTAGGTCAGCAATGATACGCATCAGTATGACAAACCCCGCCACTTTTGGTGCCACCGACATAAATGCCGTCACTGGAGATGGCGCACCCTCGTAAGCATCAGGGGTCCACATGTGAAATGGCGCCATGGACACTTTGAAGCCAAGGCCGGCGATCAGGAATACCAAGCCAAGCATAACAGCAGTCGATGCGCTCGCATCGGCATGAGAAAGTGCCGAACCCATCACAGCGAAGTCAAAACTACCGGTAACGCCATAGAGGAATGTAACACCATAGAGCAACATGCCTGAAGAGAGGGCGCCAAGAATAAAGTATTTCAACGCAGCTTCATTGGAACGCAACACATCACGTTGATATGCAACAAGCACATAGATAGAGAGCGCCATAAGCTCAAGGCCTAGATACATGGTAATGAAATTGTTTGAGGAGACCATCAACATCATGCCAAGCATCGCAAACAGCATTAACACATAATATTCGCCAATATGCTTCTCGCCTTTCATGTACTCCAGCGAGAGCACCATCGCCACGCCTGTCGCGATATAGATCAAAAACTTGCCATAGATCGCAAATGGGTCGAACACGAAAAAGCCATAGAATGCCACCAGTGCCTCGCCACTCTGCAGAGCAGCTGTAGCGATACCCGCCACAACAGTTGTCAAAATCGCCAGGTAAGCAGTCATTCGGCCACCTTTGGTAATGAAAACATCAATCAGCAACAGTGCCATCGCCATGACCGCAACAATCATCTCGGGCAGGAGCGTTATCAGATGCTCAGGAAACGGGAACGGAAAAGTCACATTAGCCATGTTTTATCCCTCAGTGATGCGCAGCATCGAGCACAGGCAATGCCTGTACCAGCGCAGCAGCTGCATCTAGTTTACTTGTTGTAGCTTGAGCAATCAGATGCTCAACCGATACGTGCAACACATCCAGTACCGGCAGAGGGTAGAGACCCATCCAGAGGGTTAATAGCATCAGCGGGATAAAGAACCCAAATTCGCGCGCTGTCATATCCTTCATAGACTTAACGGAATCCTTGATCAGATCACCCATAACAACCCGCTTATACATCCAGAGCGTGTAGCAAGCAGAGAGTACTACGCTTGTGGTTGCAGCAATCGCCACCCATTTGGTAGAGATATCCATATGAACAGGGTTTGCCTCAAAGGTACCAATCAGAACCATGATCTCACCCACAAATGCAGACGCCCCCGGCAGAGCCACATTGGCCATACAGAAGAAGAGCATCACAGCAGCAAATACCGGCATCACATTCACCACACCACCATAGTCGCCAATCTCTCGCGTGTGCAGGCGATCATACATTACACCAACACAGAGGAAGAGTGCCGCTGCCACAAAGCCATGAGAGATCATGCCAATCACAGCTCCCTCAACAGCGGCTTGTGTAAACATGAAGGTGCCCAGCGTCACAAAGCCCATATGTGCAATGGATGAGTAGGCAATCAATCGCTTCATGTCACTCTGCATCATCGCCACCAGTGAGATATAGACAATCGCCACCAGTGAAAGCGCTACCATGAATGGAACAAAGTACTGCGATGCATCCGGCAACATGGGCAGTGAAAAACGCAGAAACCCATACGCGCCCATTTTCAACAGGATGCCAGCCAGAATCACCGAACCAGCGGTCGGCGCCTCGGTATGTGCATCAGGCAACCAGGTATGTACTGGCCACATCGGAACCTTCACAGCAAAGGCGATAAAGAACGCAATAAATATCCATATCTGCCACTCAAGGTTGAACGGGTAGTCCATAAAGGAGAGAAGGCTGAAAGTTTTACCTGCCTCGAAATACATCGCTAAAAGCGCAACCAGCATCAGTACCGAGCCAGCTAATGTATAGAGGAAAAACTTGAGCGTTGCGTAGACGCGATTCTTACCGCCCCAAACACCAATAATCAGGTACATCGGAATCAGCAGTGCTTCCCAAAAGAAGTAGAAGAGCACTGCATCAAGTGATGAGAACACGCCAATCAGCGTTGTCTCCAACACCAGAAATGCCAACATATACTCTTTTACGCGCTTCTCAATACAGCACCAGGCCGAAATGATACAGATAACGGTCAACAGGCTGGTAAGAATAATAAATGGCATGGATATGCCATCAACACCCAGCTGATAGTTGATATTAAATGTGGAGATCCAGGGGTGGAACTCCTCGAACTGCATATGTGCTGTTGTTTTATCGAACGACAGCGCCAGCGGCAAAGTCACGATAAAGGTAGCCACAGAAACTGCCAAACTTGCCCATCGAACAGCCATATCACCGCGAACAAAGAGCCAAATAATCAACGCACCAGCCAGCGGCAGGAAGATGCTCAGTGAGAGAATCGGAAAGTCCAGAACGTTATGCAACTCCATCTCTCTCCCCTTACGCCTGCAACAGCAGATAGGTCAGGAATCCGAAGACCCCTATCACCATCGCAAATGCATAGTGGTAAACCATACCGGTCTGCATGGCACGCATACGTGCTGCTCCAGCCTTGATGTTATCGACAAGCCCTTTGTGAATTGCACCCTTATCAATGATGCCGAGATCAATTCCCTGCCAAAGCATGGTTCCTAGGCAGCGGGCAGGCCGCACAAAGATCTTTTCGTAGAGCTCATCCCAATACCACTTGTTCAACAGGAAGGTATATATCGGACCAGCAGCTGTAGCAATCTTCGCTGGCAGTTTGCTCTCTTTGAAATACATGAGGAAAGCAAGGCCAATGCCGCCAATAGCCAGCCAGAATGGCAACGTAAATGGTGCATGCAGCATCAATGCTAGCGCACCGTGAGCACCACCCTCGGCAGCCATCGCCATCAATGGGTTGTGCGCATCGAGTACAAAGATCGAATCGCGGAAGTAGCCATTGACCACTTCAGGGTTGGCAATATCAAGGACTGAGATACCCCAAACACCTGAAACAACCGCACCGACCGCTAGAACGATCAACGGAATGGTAATTACCTTGGGTGATTCATGCAGATGCTTTTTGGTATGCTCATCAACACGGTCAGAATTGTGGAACGTGAGGAAAAACATCCGGAAAGTATAAAAGGCAGTCATAAATACGCCTGTCAGAACAGCAAACGAGGCAAATGTACCAACCCAGCTAAGCTCACTGAACTCACGCACCATGGTGGCCTCGATAATCAAATCCTTCGAGAAGAAGCCTGCAAATGGCGGCACACCAGCCAATGCAAGTGCTGCTAAGAACATCGTAATATAGGTAACTGGCATATACTTGCGAAGCTGGCCCATCTTACGAATATCCTGCTCAGCCATCACCGCATGAATCACAGAGCCAGCCGCCAGGAAAAGAAGCGCTTTGAAATAGGCGTGCGTCATAAGGTGGAAAATACCGGCAGAGTAAGCAGACACACCACAGGCCACAAACATGTAGCCGAGCTGTGAACAGGTCGAATAGGCAATCACTCGTTTAATATCATTCTGTACAAGACCAATGGTCGCGCACATCCAGGCAGTAATCGCGCCAACCAGCACCACGGCGGCAAGCGCAACTTCAGAGTACTCAAACATTGGAGATAGGCGCGCCACCATAAACACGCCTGCTGTCACCATGGTTGCCGCATGGATCAGTGCCGAAATCGGGGTTGGGCCTTCCATTGAATCTGGCAGCCAGACATGCAGCGGTACCTGACCCGATTTGCCCATAGCGCCGACAAACAGTGCCAAACAGATGAAGGTGATTGCAGCCACCTCCCAGCCCATAAAACCAAGCGTGACATTCTGCGCCACAAATTCAGGCACCATCTCGAACACAGCCTTATATTCCACCGAACCGAAGTAGTACCAAACCGCCAGGATACCAATAGCAAAACCAAAATCCCCGACCCGGTTAACAATAAATGCCTTTATGGCGGCAGAGTTGGCACTCTCCCGCTTGTACCAGAAGCCAATGAGCAGATAGGAGAAGAGGCCCACAGCCTCCCAGCCAAAGAAGAGAGTGAAAAAGTTATTGCCCATCACCAGCACCAGCATGGAGAAGGTAAAGGCAGAGATATAAGCAAAGAAACGTGGATAACCGGGGTCGCCATGCATATAGCCTATGGTGTAGATATGCACACAAGCTGAAACAATAGTCACAGTCATCATCATAATGGCTGTCAGTGGATCAATCAGCATGCCCACCGGCACCACAAAGTCCCCAGCCAGCATCCAGGTCCAGAAATTGCCGTGGAAAGAGGCACCATTCATCACCTGTACAAACACATGCACGGAAAGAATAGCAGCCAAAATGACCGAACCGGATGTGATGATATGGGAGAGCTTATCCTTCAAGGCCCAGCCAAAAAGCCCGGCGACCAAAGCACCAAGCAATGGCAGCGCAGGAATGGCGAGCAGCTCAGTTGTACTCAGTGTTAATGCGGTCTCTTGCACTGCAACCCCTCCCTATCCCTGTAGTGTGTTAATGTCTTCAACTTCAATCGAACGACGTAGTCGATAGAAAGAGACAAGAATCGCAAGGCCGACTGCCACTTCACACGCAGCAACTGTTAGCACAAAGAATACAAAAATCTGGCCGGCGAGATCATTTAAAAAGTGTGAGAACGCAACAAGGTTGATGTTCACTGCCAACAGCAGCAGTTCAACACACATTAAAATTGTAATCACATTTTTCCGATTCAGGAACAGGCCAATTACACCCAGTGAGAAAAGGGCTGCAGCAACAATCAAGTATTGAGACAATCCAACCATCACATGCTCACCTTACGTACACGATCTTCCCTGCGCACCTTCACCTGCTCACTCATATTCTGATACTTGGCGTCTTTACGATCACGAATCGTAAGCACAATCGCGCCGAGCAGTGCCACCAGCAGAATAATCGCTGCAATTTCAAAACCGAGTAGATACTTGGTATAAAGTATCTGGCCAATCTCCTTGGTGTTATTCACCTCTTGCCCAAAGTGTGCAGCCGTTGCCATAGTACCATCACTGAACACGCCGGAGCTGGAGGCGGCAATAAATTCAACCAAAAGAATGGCGGCAATCATACCCCCCAGCGGCAGGTATTGCAGAAAGCCTTCGCGCAGCTTGGCAGCATTAACTTCCAGCATCATGATCACAAACATGAACAGCACCATCACAGCACCGACATAGATTAAAATAAGGATAATGCCGAGAAACTCCGCATCAAGCAGGAAAAACAGCCCAGATGCATTAAAGAAGCAGAAGATCAGGAACATGACCGAGTGCATAGTATTACGCGCCAGCACCACGCCCATGCCGCCTAGCACAGACAAGCCGGCGAACATGTAAAAAAACGCTGTTTCGAGCATCTCCCCTCCTAACTTCCGCGTCTACGAGTAGCGCGCATCGGCAGCAAGATTTGCCGCGATCTGCTTCTCATATCTATCGCCATGGGCAAGCAACATATCTTTTGTGTAGTAGAGACCATCGCGAGCTTCACATGAGTATTCAAATTCCTGCGTCTCAACAATGGCATCAACCGGACACGCCTCCTGACAAAAACCACAATAAATACATTTGGAAAAATCGATATCATAACGAGTCGTACGGCGCGAACCATCTTCCCGCTCTTCTGACTCAATCATAATCGCTGTTGCCGGACAGACCACTTCGCATAGTTTACATGCAATACAGCGCTCCTCACCCGATTCATAACGGCGCAGCGCATGCAAGCCGCGAAAGCGCGGGGAGAGTGGTGTCCTCTCTTCAGGGTATTCCACAGTAATTTTTTTCTTGAATAGGTAGCGACCTGTCACCGAAAGGCCAATCAGTAATTCCCACAGAAACCAGGTCTTAAAAGCTCGTTTCAGCATGCCATCACCTCCACGCCAGCCAGAAATCAATAATGGAATCGAGGCCTGGCGTATAAATGAATATGCCAACAACAAAAATCCAACCCAGTGTCCAAGGCAGGAATATCTTCCAACCAAGGCGCATCATCTGGTCATAACGATAGCGCGGGAATGTAGCCCGGAACCAGATAAAGACGAAAATCAGGAAGGCTGCTTTACCCAGCAACCAGACTGTTCCCGGAATAAAGTCGAGCGCAGGAATCGGTGCATACCAGCCACCCAAGAAAAGGATCGAAGTCATCAAGCTGATCAAGATCATGGCGCCATATTCGGCCAACGAGAAAGTAGCGAACCACATGCCGGAATATTCAGTATGGTATCCAGATACCAGCTCTTCAGTCTCTGTAAGATCGAATGGAGTACGACCCACTTCCGCACAACCGGAGATGAAGTAGACCATCAGCATTGGAAACAGCGGAATCATGTACCAGTGCAAGATACCACCCGCCTGTGCATGCACGATCTCTGATAGATTCAACGATCCAGCTAACATCATGACAGTCACAAGGCCAAAGCCCATGGAGATTTCATAAGAGATCATCTGGCAGGTGGAACGAATAGAGCCGACAATCGGATATTTTGAGTTAGATGCCCAGCCCGCCATCAGAACACCATAGATGGAGAGTGATGAAATCGCCATCACATAGAGAAGTCCCATATTAAGGTTGGCAATCGCCATCACATGCGGTGTTTCCCAAATGCCAAATAGCGATGTTTCGCCAAAGGGGACCACAGCAAAGGCAATCAGCGCAGGAACCAGAGAGAGTATAGGTGCGCCGACAAAAAGCAGCCTGTTGGCGCGCGCTGGAATAATGGTCTCTTTTAGGAATAGCTTCAGACCATCAGCAAGCGGCTGCAGCAGACCTGCAGGACCAACCCGATTACAACCTTTGCGCACCTGAACCCAGCCGATAACACGACGTTCCACATAAGTGATATAAGCAACCGATAGCGCAACGGGCACGGCAATCGCCAAAATCTCCAACGTCCAGATGCCTGCCTGAATAGCCATATCAGCTATACTCATTCTGTACCCCCAACAATCGAGACTGCCGTGACATCAGACAAATCACCAGCCACGCCGCGCTTAGCAACAAACAGAACACCCGGGGCAACATCTTCGCGCACACCAATATTGAGCACCTGTTCGCCAAGGAAGGAGTTAACCTTCAATTCACCAGCGCTCAAACCTTTAGCCGCAAGCGTATCTGGATGCACCAAAACTTCATCCAGCGCATTGATACGCCCCGCCTCAGAGAGAAGATCAGAAGCCCGTGCCCACATTCCCTCACGGTACATGGAGTAGCGACTTACAAGGTCCAGCTCAAAACTGTCTGTTCTGGATGCAGGTAGCGCCACAACATCCCGATTTCGGCCCGGTGCAACCAAGGCATCGCTGCCATCGTGCCACGCAGCAGACAGCTCTGGAGAATGGTTGCAAACTGCCTGGCGAAGCTCATCCAGATTGACGACAGGCACCTCTTTACCCATCGACTGGATCAACCGCATCATCACCTTCCAGAGTGGGCGCTCCTGCCCAAGCGACTTGATTGGGTTGGTCGCAACACGAACACGCCCTTCCATATTTACGAATGTGCCTTCAATCTCGGAGTAGGCCGCTGCTGGAAGTTGAACTTCGGCATATTTCCCCATCTCACCAGAGATGGAGCCAACCTGAACCAATGGTACATTTTTAAGCGCCGCCTTAGCTGCTGAAGGAAACAGCCCATCCCCAACCGGATCGTTACCGATCAGAATAAGCGCATCAACTTCACCGGCGGAGGCCTGTGAAAGTATCTCGCCTGTGCTGGTACGCACATCGGCAAATACGGTGGACAGCACCTGTGCATTCATTCCCTCAGAGATAAGATTGCGGCCATCATTACCAACCTCAGCGTGTCCACAGGCACGCATCAGAAGGTCAAGACCGTAAATGAGTGATGCTGCATCTTCGTGTGAACGAATCTCTTCACCCACCAGCAACGCACAGCTATCACCCATCAACGCATCAGCAAGGACTTTACCCGCCTCATGGCGTTCGGGGACAACCTGTAACCACCCATCAAAACCGGCTGCTGACTTACCAACATTAGAGACCTGTTCCATCGCCCTTGCAATGACAGCATGCCAGTCACGCGGACGGATCAATGCATCACTACTGATCTCCATATTCATGCGATAGTTCATGGCGCCAATACGAGAAACAGGCCTGCCGGCACGACTACGCTTACGCAATCTTTGCATAAGCAGAGGCAGTCGCTGACGAAGATCGGAACCCAGAATCACAACCTGATCAGCACCTTCAATCCGGCTGGTGGTGGCTGCTAGGCCTTCTTCAAAAGCAAACGGGCGCATATCACGACGGTGAAGATCAAAAGCAACCTTGGAGCCGGGGAATAGTGCATCACGCATTAGGCGAATCGCCATCTGTCCCTCAATACTCCACTGTGATGAGAAGATAATTCCCACCTTCTTATCTTTCAGAAGCTCTACGGATCGACCAAAGGCCTCATCCCAATCAACCGCCTGCAACCCATTTTTCTGACGCACCTGCGGCTCCAGAATACGATCATTTGAACGGAAGGCATCATAGATAAAGCGCCCTCGATCGCATATCCACGGCTCAGGGCTTTCGTCAACCGGGCGAATACGCATCACCTCATCGCCACGCGATTCAATGGAAATATCGCAACCATTTGGGCACTGGGTACAGGTGCTTTTATGGCGAGTCATCTCCCATGGACGAGACACATCATGCGAGGGCTTATCAAGCAACGCACCAACCGGACAGATATCAGGAAGGTTGCCGGAGAGCTCGGATGAGAGCGCCTCCTCAACAATACCATTAATCGCCATGTGATCGGAGCGATTCAGAACACCTATATCCTCTGTGCCAGCCACCTCATCAGCAAAGCGCACACAGCGAGTACAGTGAATACAGCGGGTCATGCAAGTGTTTACAAACGGGCCGAGATTGTAGTTGATCGCCGCACGCTTAGGCTCTGCGTAGCGCCCCTTCGACGTGCCGTGCTCCACAGCATAATCCTGCAGCTTACAACTACCGCCCTGATCACAGACAGGGCAGTCAAGTGGATGGTGAATCAGAAGGTACTCCATGATCATCTCGCGATCTTTGGCCAATCCCTCACTTTGCGTGGTCACCTTCATCCCTTCGGATACCGGCGTGCAACAAGAGGCAGCAGGTTTGGCCCACCCTTCAACTTCGACAAGACACATGCGGCAGTTAGCTGCCACAGAGAGCTCTGGGTGATAACAGAAGTATGGAACATCTGCGCCATTCTGGCGACACGCCTCCAGAATGCTGGTTCCCGGTGTTACTTCGACTTCTTTGTCATTAATGAATAGCGAGGTCATGCCACTCCCTCCGCCAGACGAGCCTTCACCTCTTCAGGGAAATGTTTGAGCAGGGAGAGAACAGGGGCCGCTGCACCCTCCGCCAATGCGCAGATCGTGCGGCCAGCCATATGTTCAGATGCATCCTTCAGCACCTGAAGATCATCGCCGCAACCCTCTCCACCTTCAACGCGCTTCATGACACGCTCCAGCCAACCAGTACCCTCACGACATGGTGTACATTGACCACAAGACTCATGTGCATAGAAGTGAGACAGTCGGCGAGTTAGAGCAATAAGATCAGCTGTTTCATCCATCACGATGATTGCGCCAGAACCAAGAAATGAGCCTGCTTTCATCAAGTCGTCGTAAGTCAGTGGCGTATCATAGTGCTCGGCAGTCAACCATGGCGTAGATGAGCCGCCCGGAATAATCACCTTGGGCAGAGTACCGTGCTGCAATCCGCCGCACTGCTCCTCAATTAACGTCTTCAGTGAAGTGCCCATTGGCACCTCGTAGTTGCCAGGATTGTTAACGTGGCCTGAAACTGAGAAAATCTTACAGCCAGTATTATTCGGAATACCAATTGAGGCGTGCCACTCACCGCCAAACTTCAAAATAGCAGGAACCGTAGCGAGGGTCTCAACATTGTTGACTACAGTCGGGCTACGATAGAAGCCCTCAACAGCAGGGAATGGCGGCTTAAAACGTGGGCGACCAGGCTTACCTTCAAGCGATTCGATCAGCGCTGTCTCTTCACCGCAAACATAAGCGCCAGCGCCACGGTGCACTGTCAGATTCATCGAATAGCCACTACCAAGAATATTCTCGCCCAACAGGTTGGCATCATACGCCTCGCGAATCGCCTCATTCAGCACATTTGCCTCATGCAGAAACTCACCGCGAATGTAGATGTAGGCATCCCGCACATCGAGTGCAAAACCGGCCATGATCATGCCTTCAATCAGCAAGTGTGGATCAAAGCGCATAATATCGCGATCCTTGAAGGTTCCCGGCTCACCCTCGTCAGCATTGCATAATAGATAGGTCGGCTTGCCAGAATTGCGCGGTACAAACGACCACTTCAACCCGGTCGGAAAACCAGCACCACCACGCCCCCGAAGACCGGAGGTTTTCATCTCGTCAATAATCTTTGCCGAATCAAACTCCTTGAGTACTGTCGGCAAAAACTCGTAGGCGCCATTCTCACGTGCTACCGAAAGTTTTCTCTGATCCGGGATACTGATGCGGTCAAAGCAGATCTGTGTTACCTGTTTTGGGTCAGAGGAGATAGTCATGCACTCCCTCCTTCTGCACGCTTCTCAGCAATCAGCGCATCCATAGATTCAGATGTCGCCTTTTCATGATAAATATTATTTACCTGCACAACAGGCGCACCCCCACAAGCACCCGCACACTCCACCTCAGCTATTGTAAACATGCCGTCCGGTGTAGTTTCACCCAGTCTAATACCAAGCGTGTCGCACATATGGTCCACAAGCTCATAAGCACCGTTCAGCATACAGCCTGCATTGGTACAAACCTCCAAGAGGTATTCGCCAGAGGGCTGCTCACGAAACATGGTGTAGAATGTAACGACCTCACGAACCCTCATCAGATGTATACCTAAAAGATCTGCAATCATCTGCTGCGCTTCCATGGAGATGTGGCCGAAGTCCTCCTGCGCCATATAGAGCACAGGCATCAGGGCGGACTGCGCCCCCGGATAACGCTTTACCAGCTCGGCAATTTCAGCCAGCCGCTCGTCACTGAAACGAACCGCATCTGAACTCATCGGTCAACCTCCCCAAACACAATATCCTGCGTTCCTAGAATCGCCACCACATCGGCAATCATGTGCCCACGACACATATAATCCAGCGCCTCAATATGAGCAAAGCCAGGGGCACGCACCTTCATCCTGTACGGCTTATTGGAACCATCCGAAACAATATAGACACCAAACTCACCCTTTGGGTGTTCAACTGCCTGATAAACATCGCCAGCAGGGACATGGAAGCCTTCCTGAAAATATTTGAAGTGGTGAATCAAAGCTTCCATATCACCCTTCATCTCAGCACGTTTCGGGTTGGTCAGCTTATAATCTTCCACCTTCACTGGGCCAGGATTATTCTCCAACCACTCGATGCACTGCATGATAATGCGATTGGACTCGCGCATCTCTTCGACACGCACTAGGTAGCGATCGTAGCAATCGCCGGTAGCACCAACTGGAATATCAAATTCAACTTTATCGTAGGCATCATACGGCTGCTTCTTGCGCAGATCCCACTCAACACCGGAGCCCCGAACCATCGGGCCGGTGAAGCCCCAATCAAGTGCAGCCTGTTTATCGACAATCGCAATATCGACATTGCGCTGCTTCCAGATGCGGTTCTCAGTTAGAAGTGTCTCATACTCATCGACACAGCCGGGGAAACGCTCGGTGAAAGACTTGATCTTGGCCAGCAGCCCATCCGGAAGGTCTTTACTCACGCCGCCCGGGCGGAAGTAGGCTGCATGCATGCGTGCGCCGCTCACCTCTTCGTAGAAATCGAAGATATCCTCACGCTCACGGAAGCAGTAGAGAAACACTGTCATCGCGCCAATATCAAGTGCTACCGCACCCAACCACATGCAGTGGTTTAGAATGCGGGTAAGCTCAGCATACATGGTACGAATATACTGTGCGCGCTCCGGCGCCTCGATACCAAGCAGCTTCTCGACTGCCAGCGCATATGCATGCTCATTGGCCATCATTGAGACATAATCAAAGCGATCAAAATAGGGAACATTTTGTAGGTAAGTTTTGTACTCAAACAGTTTCTCGGTACCGCGGTGCAGCAGGCCAATATGCGGATCAGCTTTCTCCACCACCTCGCCATCCAGCTCCAACACCAACCGCAACACGCCATGCGCTGCTGGGTGCTGAGGCCCAAAGTTCAGGGTATAATTTTTAATCTCAGCCACGATCTGCCCCCGGCCAGCTTCGCTCAATCAACACACGCTCTTCAAGCTGGTTGGGGCGATAAACACAACGCCACTGCGCCTCATCAAAAAACATCTCCACGCGCCCTGTTAATGGGAAGTCTTTGCGCAGCGGGTAACCTTCAAAGCCATAATCGGTAAGAATTCGGCGAAGATCGGGGTGGTGATTAAAAATGATGCCATACATATCGAAGGCTTCTCGCTCAAACCAGTTGGCCGTCGGCCATACCTCAGTCACAGAATCGACCAGATCACGCTCATTCACACCAACCTTCAAACGAATGCGCCTGTTTCTAGACACAGAGAGAAGATTATAAATCACTTCAAAACGAGGGTTTTCGTCACTCCACCCTGGCAGCTCGCTATTATCCACTCCGCAAAGATCAACCATCTGCTCAAAACCGGAACCTTTCAGATAATGACATACATCGGTAATGGACTCACGCGCCAGTGTTATAACCTCACCATCCACAGCGGGCACAACACTTAAAACCTGCTCTCCAAACTTTTCGCGCAGAGCGCTCTCCTCCGGAGAAGTCTCGGCAGCGGCACCAATGTCGTGCTGTAGTTTTTCTTCTGTCATTTACACTACCTACCGGGCAATTGTATTGGTGCGTTTAATTTTTTCCTGAAGCTGAATAAACCCATACAGCAGCGCTTCAGCGGTTGGCGGGCAACCAGGAATATAAATATCCACCGGCACAATACGATCACAGCCACGCGTCACTGAATAAGAGTAGTGATAATAGCCGCCACCATTGGCGCAGCTACCCATCGAAATTACCCAGCGCGGCTCAGACATCTGATCATAAACCTTGCGAAGCGCTGGTGCCATCTTGTTACAGAGCGTGCCAGCCACAACCATCACATCGGCCTGACGCGGACTTGGACGGAATACAATACCGAAACGATCAAGATCGTAACGTGAAGCCCCCGCATGCATCATCTCAACCGCACAGCAGGCCAGACCAAAAGTCATTGGCCAGAGTGATCCGGCACGCGCGCCATTTATAAGCTTGTCCGCTGTCGTAGTGATAAAGCCCTTTTCAAGAACGCCTTCTATTCCCATTGCAAGGCTCCTTTCTTCCACGCATAAATATAACCAACCAAAAGGATTAAAAGAAACAGCACCATCTCAACAAATCCGAAGAGACCAATCTGATCAAGCACAATGGCCCAAGGGAATAGGAATGCACTTTCAAGATCAAATATCACAAACAGAATTGCCAAAAGGTAGAAGCGGACATCAAACTGAAGGCGGGCATCTTCAAAAGCCTCAAAGCCACACTCATAGGCGGAGAGCTTTTCGGCATCAGGCTTCTGCTCCGCCAGAAGCAGGGTGAGCACAAGCGGTGCTGCCCCCATAGCAATGGCAACCAAAAGAAAGATAAAGATTGGTATGTACTCGTTCGCGAGATAAGCCGCGCCCATGAACCCCTCCCCTCTAAACTGACACCCCTGCATTCACCCTCAAGGCAGGATGTGCTTGCTATCACCAGAAAATTAACTGGTCAAGACTATTGGATTTAAGGTGATTTAACCACTCTTTATAGCAGCTGGCCTTGTGAGCCAACCCGCAATAAAACCGTCCTTTTTAGGCACTACGACTAGGCACCTAATTAGCTGCGCAACTCCCGATAACGGAAGGCTAGCTGCTGAAAATCTTCCCAGCCCTTCTGCTTCTGCTGAGGAGAGCGCAACAAATAAGCCGGATGATATGTCACCCAAGCCGGAATGCCTTGGTAGTCATGCCACCTGCCACGCAGTGAGCCGAGAGGCGCATCTACCTCCAGCACAGTCTGTGCAGCTACCCGCCCCAAAAGACAGATTAGCTTTGGCTGCAACAGATCAAGCTGCTGTTCAAACCATAGATTACAGGCCTGTACCTCTTCAACCTTTGGATCGCGATTGTTCGGCGGCCGGCACTTGATGGTATTCATAATATAGGCCTGTTGCCGATCCATACCAATGGCAGCCAACATACGATCCAGCAGCTGACCTGCACGACCAACAAATGGCTCCCCCTTCAGGTCCTCATCCTTGCCTGGCGCCTCGCCGATAAAGACGATATCCGCATCTTTATTACCCACACCGAACACCACATGGGTGCGCGTATCTGCCAGCGCACAGAGGCGGCAGTTTGCGGACTGTTCAGCCAATCCAGCCAGTGATTCAGAGGCAGATGTATTAGACAGCGTCTCAACATTGACTGCCGCCTCTTGAACGTCAGAAGAGTGCTCTTCAGAAGTAGAAAGGGAGATCGGCGTCTGCACACCAATCTCCCTCAGATAGAACGCCTCGAACTGTTCGCTATCAGCCAAAAGTGATTAGCCGAGCAGTGCGTCCACATTGGTCGCCGAGCCAAGATAGACAGGCACACGCTGGTGCAGTGCCTCTGGCTCAATATCAAGTACATTGATATCTTTACTCATCGCCTTGCCACCTGCCTGCTCCATCACAAACCCCATGGGGATAGCCTCATAGAGAAGGCGCAGCTTACCCGTCCTGTTTTTATCATCTGCAGGGTAGAGGAACACACCCCCTTTGAGCAGGGTGCGATGCATATCGGCCACCATGGCACCAACATAACGCATGCCGAGGCCTGTCTCACCCTTCATACGGTCCAGCTCGGCTCCCATGCCATCCAGCCACTTGTCCTTATTAGCCTCATTAACAGAGTAGTAGCCACCCGTCTCTGGAATACGCATATTCGGGTGACTCAATTCAAAACGTGCATCTGCTGGGTTAAAAGTATATCCGTTCACACCATCGCCAACAGAGCAGACCAGCATCAATGCCGGGCCGTAAAGCACATAGCCAGCAGCTATCACGCTCTGGCCAGATTGCAGTGTATCGGAAACATGTGGGCGTTCGGAGCTGGGTGTTTTGCGTTTCACAATGGAGAAGATCGTGCCAACCGGGCCATCTACATCAAGGTTTGAAGATCCGTCGAGAGGGTCAACCAGAACCAGATAGTCGGCATGCGCATACTCATCAATCACCAACAGCTCCTCCTGCTCTTCAGAGCCAACCGCACAAACAAAACCAGTGGAGCGCATCTCATCAAGGAATATCTCGTCGGACAGCACATCCAGCATCTGCTGCTGCTCTCCCTGCACATTCTCACTGCCTGCTACACCCAGCGCACCTCTAAATACAGCACCACGCAGAACCGCGGCGATCTCAATCGCAGCACGGCCGACACCCTGAATAATCGGCATCATCGCAGCACCATTGACACCCTGCTGGGCAATGTTGTTCATCGTTGTTGGCATAATCCCTCCCCTGTGCGCCTGCATTTAAAGCGCGCTCATGCTAGCTAAAGCGCAGCACAAACACAAAATACAGCACCCCGGCCGGCCAAAACCAGCTATGTTAATGCTGCAAGCAACTTCCCATGAATCCCGTCAAAGCCACCATTGGAGAGTACCAGCAAATGATCGCCAGCCTGTGCCCGCTGTGTGACATGTGTAACGATGCTGCTTACATCCGGCAACAGCCGCGCATGCTCCCCGATATGGGAACAAATGGCCTCCACATCAAGCCGCTCTTCCGGCTTCAGGTTGTACGTGGAAGGCTCTACGAAAATCACATGATCCGCCGCATTGAAGCAGTAAGGCAGACGGTCTTGATGCACACGAGTGCGCATCGTATTGGAGCGCGGCTCAACAATCACCCAGAGCTCTCCTTCACCACTACGACGCATGGAGGCTTTTGCCGCTGCGACCATGTTAGCAATAGCAGTAGGGTGATGTGCAAAATCATCGAATACTTTGATGCCGCCTGCCTCACCTACCAGCGTCATGCGCCGACGAATACCAGAGAAACTCTCAAAACCTCTAACGATATCATCGCGCCCAACACCCATCGCAGATGCTGCTGCAGCCACTGCACAGGCATTGGCTACGTTGTGTACGCCAATCATCTCCCACGCTGCCTCAACCCAAACCTTGCTATCTTTGTAAATGCGGAACCCTGCACCATCCTCACTCAGCGCTTCCCACTGCCACTTGGCAGTTGCGTGCGGGTAGCGAGCAAACTGTGTTACAGGCGTCCAGCAGCCACGGCCAATAACATCACTGACATGTTCATCATCGGCATTGGCAATGATGGCGCCATTTGAAGGCACAGCGCGAATCAGGTGATGGAACTGCACTTTGATCGCCTCAAGGTCCGGGAAAATATCAGCATGATCATACTCAAGGTTATTCAAAATCAGTGTGCGTGCATGGTAGTGGAGAAACTTACTGCGCTTGTCGAAAAAGGCAGTGTCATACTCATCACCCTCCAACACAAAAGGTTCACCCTTCCCGCGCCTTGCACCGCCACCAAAATCTTCAGGTACTCCGCCAATCAGGAATCCAGGCTGCATACCCCCCACCTGCAACAGGTGTGCCAGCAGTGACGAGCAGGTGGTTTTCCCATGTGTGCCTGACACCACTGCTGCATGGCGACCAGGAAGGATATGGTTACCGACAAATTCAGGACCAGAGCAGTAGGCAAGGCCACGATCAAGAATTATCTCGACCTCAATATTGCCACGACTCATGGCATTGCCGATCACACAAAGATCCGGAGCAGGCTTCAGATTTGCCGCGGCAAATGGTGAAATTTCAACGCCAATATCGGCAAGGCAATCAGACATAGGCGGGTAAACAGCCGCATCGGAGCCAGTGACACGATAGCCGACAGATTTAGCCAGTGCGGCAATCGCTGCCACCTGAATAGGCGTGAATGTACCATAATCGAGGTAGGAGTTAATCCTTGCTAAGGCATAAATCAGATCTTTATTGCCACAGCAGAAGCCAACCCGCCAGCCCGGCATGTTGTAGCTCTTCGACAGTGAGTAAAACTCCACCGCAATGTCTTTCGCACCTTCCACCTGCCGAATGGACGGCGGCTGATAACCGTCGAACACAATAGCGGCATAGGCCAGATCCTGCACCACCCAGATTTCATGCTCTTTACACATCGCCACCACCTTCTCGAAGAAGGCTAAATCGACACACTCGGCGGTCGGGTTGCCGGGA
>CAZFCL010000002.1:0-4966 GCA_964517705.1 uncultured Zetaproteobacteria bacterium
ACTTCTAACTTTTCCGGCCAAGAGAAAATAGATGAATGGTAGAAGGAAGAAAATACCGATCAGCCGGCCCCATACACGATGAATATATTCAAGCATAAAAATGCCTTTATACCCTTCTAAATCCATATCTGGATTCAGCTCATAAAACTCAGGGATCTGCTTGTAATGTTTGAATGACTCCAGCCAAGCAGCCTCGGTCAATGGCGGAATCCAGCCCATTAGTGGGTCCCAAGTCATCATGGAAAGCCCGGAGTGAGTCAGGCGTGTAGCACCACCAATCACCAGCATGATAAAGATGGCAACACAGACAAAGAGCAACCAGTAGGCAACCTGCCTGTCATTCCTGAGCTGATCAGCCTCAATCATCATGATGCCTCGCCTACCTTGTGGCGACCCCTTAGCATCACCGGTAGCACTACGGCAGCGAAAAGAACGCCGCTGAGCACGGCAATCACTCCGCCCACGCCCACCAAGTCCTGTGGCGAAACAAACGCCTGGACACCGATATCCTGCGTCGTGCCAACCACCTTGCGCTTCATACCGTGGCCACCACCCCAAGCAAGCCCAACGATGTGCATAGCCTGGCCAACTGCGTAGGTATAAACCTGTATTCGCGCCCACTTTAAGTTTGGCATGGAAAAACCGAATTTCGGCAACCAGTAATAAGTCATCGCCATGAAGGCCATGGTTACAGATACGATAGAGCCGTGATAATGCGCGGTAATCAAAGTGCTGCTCTCGCCAATAAAGAGGCCAAGCACGCCACCGAGCGCAAACAGGATGATGGAGAAAATCAATGAGGCATAGAGATGATGTGATGCTTTATCAGATACCGACTGAGTGAGCAGTGCCCAAACAACTGGCAGACCGACAAGAAGTGGCGCTATGCCATTACCATCACGCATCAGCCACACATACCAGCTCATAAATTCGGGACCACCAATCTCATAGCTAAAGAATGACCATGGCATCATCAGCACTGGTGCCACACCGATGGCAAATGCTGACATAAGGTAGAAAGGCTTGGCCCGCACCTCAAGCCCACACGCCTGTGAAATCCAGAGCCATGTTACGCACAGCAGTGCTGTATGAGTGAACTGCAAGATATGGCCACCCGCCCAATAAAGACTCTCATAGTAGGAGCGACCACTTGAGAGTGGGCTATCCATAAACGTCCAGATCAAGGCAACCATGGCGACCAGCGTGGCAATAGCTGCAGTGAGTGTGCCAAAACGAAGCACTCCTTCACCGCTCATTTCGCGTGTCTTGGTACATTCAAGTGCCCACATGCTTCGAAGCACCAATAGAAGCACGCCACCGCCAAACACAATCAGTCCTTTGATAAACATACGATTTTCAAGCATGGGTACATAGTTATTGGTCAGCGGATTGGCATCTCCAGTCAGTGGAGAAACACCAATAATCGCGCCACCAGCAACAACCAAAATAAGCGATAACCAGCCTGTCATCACCTGGCGACTACTTGTATTCAGCGTCCAAAATACAGCTGCAATAGCGATCAGCCACCAGAGCACCGTAAAATCGACATGCAGCACAAGAGCTGTATAAAAGAAATCCTTCCAAGGCATCTCATAGGTGGTTCTTGCCAGTGCCAAAAGTAGTGGGTAGACGCCGGAAGCCAGCAAGAAGCCAACCGCAACATATAGCCAGCCTACGGCCAACTGATTCTGTTGGGACTCGTGAATGGGCAGGGAGAATCTTGTCGTCATGAGAAATCCTGTTTTGCGGCGATAAAGGCGCAGTGATTTTGGAAGTGCATCCTAGCACCGGTCATATTCTGGTACAGCAGATTTGTCTTCCGTCGCCATTGCAGCGCTTTCCAGCAGCTGTAATGTATGGCCTATGAAACATGAAAAAAGTTCTCGTACTCTTCACCTTCTTTTGATGCTTACAGTGACCTTTCAGCTTCTAAGCGAACAGTTCATGCAGGCTCCCAAGCCTGGTGAGCAAATCAGCCAAATCGCAGCCCTCTTTTTTTCTTTGCATCAGGCAGCTGGCATTGTGGTACTTATTATCGCTACCACCTACCTAATCACAGTAGTAGATCGTGAAGAGAGTAAACTTCGCCTCTTTCCATGGCTGGATAGCGGACTACGCAAAAACCTCATAGCAGAGGCTATTCGCGATATCCCTAGATGGTTCAGAGGTGTAATACCTCCACCGGATCAGGCACACCTGATTGCAGGAACAGTTCACGGGATAGGCTTGATGCTGGCAACTGGACTGGGAGTGACTGGTTCCATCATTTACCTGGGCATCGAGAACGATGGCAGCATGAGTAAACCACTACATGCCATCAAAGAATTTCATGAGATCCTAGGAACAGTGATGTGGATATTTGTTTCGGGGCACCTGTTCATGGCAATCCTTCACCAGATCAAAGGGCATAGGACCCTGCAGGGTATGTTTACCAGCGAAGGTGATAAGCAGGGAGATTAGGGAGCTTTTCCTCAACCTCTCTTTGGCTGTGAAACATTCTCGATCACGCTCATTCCAAGCTCACGTAGCACCTTAGCAAAAGCAGGGTGTTCTTCGACAGCCTCCAGAAGAGCATCGGCAGGAATAGCAAAGGCAAGCACACAGGTTTCGGCAACAACATCGGCAACCGGCAGGCTTAAGCCTGCTGCAGAGACTTCGCCAAAGATATCGCCGGATTTAAGCGTTGCGACATTCTCCCCATCACGAATCACCACCACTTCGCCCTTGGCAAGCAGAAAGAGGTAGTAATTAAACTCCCCTTTTTTGATCAATGCTGCCCCCTCCTCCGCTTCAACAACATTGGACTTTTCGGCCAAAGCCCGGCGTGCTTCAACAGGAAGGGTCTGAAATAGAGAGTGCTCTACCATCAGCTGATTCAAGTCATCCGTTGATGACTCAGTACGCACAGCACTCACCCACCTGGCATCTTTACTTCGCACAATCGACTTATGATGGGTGATACCATCAAGAAGCAGAAACATCGCAACTCCAAGGTACCACGAACCCACCAAGGCACCGAAAAGAAGGGCAACAATAGCAACGCTTAGCCAACGAAGAATGTTGGCATCAGCTTCATGCCGCAGATATATGATAAACAAGACAATTGCCGGAACAAACAGCAGTGCCGCAAAAGAGAGCTCAATATTAAACCCGAGTTTATAGGCACCAAATGCAGTAAGTATGGTGCCAACCAGTAGCTTCAGAAGAAACAGCCGATCATATTTAGAAACACTGGCGATATATTCTTTGGAGAAAAGATCCATAACAACCTTTACTCTGCCACCATTTTAGGCAAGGGAAAGTAAGCAATCACGTCCTCTATATTCAAAAGTAGATATAGGAACATGTTCAATAAGAACCATTCATGGAATAATTCAGGCATGCGATTTACACGAACCATCTGCAGCTTCCACTTAGCCATCGTTTGCCTGGTAACTATTCAATTAACGACCGAACTGTTCATGAAGCTCCCTAAGCCTGGAGAAAGTGTGCAGGAGTTTGAAGCACTCTTTCTGCTCATACATGAGTGGGATGGCTTTATCGCACTTGGTATCGTTGTCTTTTATCTGATGCACTTGGCAGACGGAAGTGATGAGTGGAAACGCATATTCCCCTGGATGAGCGCACCTGGCCGCAAGGGTATCTGGCGGGAACTCTGTGTTGATGTTCCCGGCTGGTTTAGGGGGAAACTAAAAAGCTCTGCTGAGGCCCGATATATTGCAGGTACGGTGCATGGCCTTGGTATTCTTCTTATCGTTGCACTTGGGGCTACTGGCACGATGATCTTCATAGGCATTGAGCCAGATGGGAATATGGACAGAGAGACCAAGCTACTAAAGGACTTGCACTCAGATCTGGGGGATATGATCTGGATCTACTTTCTCGCCCACTCAGGCATGGCCCTGATTCATCAAGTTGCCGGGCACCGAGTGTTTCAGAATATATTCAACTTTAAAGCAAACAGAGAAGATATTTAGCAGATAAGCCGGCCTAAACACCGACTGACTCAAACCTAACTTAGCCCTTACGGTGCCTCAGCAAGAGGAGTGCCAGAAGGCGTCACAATCATGGTGCCTTTCATGGCATAGTGCCCCGGACCACAATAGTCACCACACAACATATCAAAACGACCCGCGCGATCCGGCGAGAATGAAACGATGGTAAACTGACCCACCTTGATTTTATGGCTCATCCTCAGTTGGAATACAACTAACGCATGAGGCATATCCTGACTGGCTAGATGTAACCGGTATGGTTTCCCCTGCTCCAGCTCAAGGATAAATTTTCCCCAGTCGTAATTGCGGGCCAGCATATAAACATCTGAATCGGCCGGGGGGTGCACAACAGGCACTTTATCCTCATAACGAACTGTGTACTGCTTCACCATCTCAGCAGCCTTCTGTTTAAACTCGGCCAGGTCGGCTTTGGTGATTTTCTCCTTCTTCACCGAAAAATCCGGATTTGAGGCCTTAATTGCAGATAGAACAGGCCATACAACACTGGCTACTATAATCGTTGAAAACAGTAGCAGTTTTACATTAATACCCTTCTTCTCATTGCTCATTCCAAACAGCCCTCATAACCACCATATTCATATGGTGCGTACTCTGTCATTTATCATCAAATTCACCATCATATCTTTACCGAGCGTAAGAAATAAATAAGATATGCACCGTAAGCTTGCGGCAGGAAGCTTATAGACAGGTTTCATTACTTCCCCATTAAACCACACACAGGAATCATGCATGACTGATAATAAAAAACGTCCACTATCCAATAAAATGCTTATACTGGTAATCGCCGGCATGTTTAGTGCACTTGGTGGCGGCGCTCTGGTGATGCTCTATTTGGGGGCATTTCAGGACCCTGAGGTTCATCGTGCCGTGACTCAGGATTATCACGTTGCCTACATGAGTCATAAAGGTTCCTACAAAAATATTAAGCCTATCTTGGAAGAGGTTGCCAA
>CAZFCL010000002.1:4976-29124 GCA_964517705.1 uncultured Zetaproteobacteria bacterium
ATATCGAACCACTGACCCCATGTGCTCTCTACATGGATAATGTCTCAGATGTGATAGAAGAGAATCGCCAAAGCAAAATTGGTTACCTAATCAAACGCAACGACTATATCCCTGCCCCACTTGAGCAGATGACGATTAAGTCACGTGAAGTGGTCATTGCTATATTTGACGGGGGAACTTTACTTGGCTCTCACAAAGCATACAGCGGCATGCGTGACTGGTCACGGTACAATGGATACCAGCTCTCACTGCCCGCTTTTGAGATATACCATACCGATGGAAGGGTGGAGTACCAGCTCCCAATCCACAAAAAGCAGTTCTGAATCAGAAATCAGGCCAGGGCTTATCTGACCTGCTCAAAGGTTTTTTCTAATCCGGAATATGAGAAATAAAGTAGTATAAGAACCAGGCAAACACCACAGATGTTAGAAGAAGACCGGTCAGTACTTTCTTCTTCTCACGAGCTTTCTCATCATTCTTTTGATCACTCATTATCAATCTCCTGTAAAATTCTTTCAGTATAGCGTTAGTGAAGCTGAATGCGCTTAATCTTTAAATCATGTGGTACTTTAAGGTTAATCTCTTTTGAAAGAAGTTTCGCTTCAGCAAGCTCTTCAGGTGAGAGGCGAGTTGCAATCGCTCTTAGTCGCTTCTCGGCATAACGGTCACCAAGCGTTGTGCCAACCCAGAACCATGCCATCGCCTTAACATTATCAATCGCAATACCGTCACCCTTCACGTACATCTCACCAAGGTGGTAAACAGCTTTCGGATATCCGCCCATCGACGCCTTATGTAGCCACTTAAAGGCATCTTCAAAACTCTGCTCTACGCCATCCCCGCGAGCATACATCAGCCCGATAAAGTACTGTGCGGGTCTATTCCCCTGCTCAGCAGCCTGCATAAAAAGCCTGGCTGCTTCCTGATGGTTACCCTGAGTGGCAAGCAGAAGTGCCTGATCGGCAACAGCTTCGCCCGGATCACTCACACCAGTAACCGGTGGGGCTGTATTACTGGGAGGGGTATCACTACCACAAGAGATCAAAGCAACAATGCAAAAAAGAAAAACTATTTTTTTCATTACATATTCCCCATAAAGGTGGCCAACAAGTTAATTGAGCAGGTCTGAATTAAGCCATTTGCGCAGAGCAATAGCAATATCGTCAGGTTCGGTGTGGTGACTCATAACATCAAGAATTTCTCCACTCCAGTTTATCATAAAGAGCCTGCTGGTATGGATCACCTCATACCTATCCTTTTCCTCTCCAACCTGCTTGAAGAACTCCACATTAAACTGCGCCGCAGCACCTCTTACCTCTTCTTGGCTTCCACTCAAACCAATAATATTGGGGTGAAAAAATGCCGCGTACTTTTCAAGGTGTGTTACCGAGTCGCGCTCTGGATCCACCGTCACAAATAGAACTGAAACCTGGTCAGCCTGCTCACCAAGCGTGCGTAGTGCCATAGCGACATTATTCATCGTAGCCGGACAAACATCGGGGCAGTGCGTATAGCCGAAAAAAAGAAGAACGGCTTTGCCCTTAAAGTCATGAAGCGATACGGGTCCAGTTAAAGATTTCAGTGTAAACCCTTTTGCACTCTGCTGCGGTTCTGCACCACAGGATACAAGCAGTAACAGAAGAGCCACCAAGGTTGTTATATGTTTGGATACTGGAATCACGCGCGGCATGCTAGCACAGCAAGTTTGAAACGGGGTAGTTTTGTCGATAAAGCCGAACTAAATCAGATAGCGTCGATTACCATAGTGCCAAATAGCAAGATTAGATAAATGATGGAGTAAGCGAACACTCGCATATCACAATCACGATCGGAGATATGGAAGCGAACAGCCATAAAGAGGAATATCGCACTTAGCGCAATAGAGACAACGAGATAGATATCTCCAGCAATCTCGAAAAACCATGGCATCATCGCAACAGGAATCAATGCAATAGTATAGAGAAGAATACGCAGCTTGGTTGCATAAACACCACAGGCCACCGGAATGACCGGAACATTAGCACGCGCATAATCCTCGCGATATTTCAGTGCCAGGCTAAGCGCATGTGGCTGCTGCCAAACCACCATAATCGCAAACAGAATCCATGCAGCTGCACCAAGCTCATTGGTGACCGCTGCATAGCCCACCATTGGAGGAACAGCGCCTGCAATACCACCAAACTGATTTGCCCACGGTGTTCTACGCTTCATCCACATGGTATAGACAACAACATAACCAATCACACCTACCGCTGTAACAACTGCAGTAAGGGGATTCACAGCCCATGCCATCAGCAGCAATGAGGCAACTGTTAACAGCAAGCCAACTATAAAAACACGATTCTCAGAAACAGAGCCAGCAGCCAGCGCACGGTTGCTTGTCCGCTTCATCAGGCGATCGATATCGCGATCATAATGATTATTTAGCATGCAGGAGCCAGCAGTCACTAGGCCAAGTGTCAGGAAGGTCCAGCCGATGAGGTGCCAGTGCGGCATTACACCGTGATTACCAAAGTAGATGCCGGTCAGCGCAGCAACAAGTGTGAGCCCAACAATACCGGGCTTGGAAAGTGAAATATAATCCGAAATAACGGAGCGGGCGGAAGCCTGCTGTTCTGCTAATGACTGATTCATTAGGTTAAATACCCTCTCTCCCCTGTTTGAACCTGATAAACAGGCCTTTTCGGCCAGCTTACCGCGTTGAAACAATCATCAATCATGAAAAGGTGGCCTCCCGAAAGAGGCCACCCATCATTTTCTACTTAGTATCCACCACCTGGGTGAGCCTCAAACTGAGGCTTCGGATTATCGATGTAGTTGTACGGATGCCAACCTTCAGGAACGATAACCGGGCTTGGGAAGTTACCCTGGCCAGGAATTACAGCAGTAGCTGTGAACTCAAGACCCTCTGAACCCCATGGGTTCGGGTTGGTGCACTTCTCACCAGCGATAGCGCCGTGTAGCCAAACAACAATCATAAGCAGAGCACTTACGAAAGTGACGTAAACACCAATAGTTGACCACTCCTGAGCCCAAACGATGGTCTCATTGTTCTCGAACATCGCGTAGTCCATATAACGACGTGGCATACCTTCGATACCAGCGAAGTAGAGTGGGCCCATTACAATGTTCATGCCGACGAAGAAGCCAACCGCAGTCAACTTGGTCATTGCAGTATTGCACATACGACCGGTCAGTTTAGGGAACCAGTAGAATACGCCTGCAAAGATCGCCATACCGCCGGATACTGCCATCACATAATGGAAGTGAGACATGATCACATACGAATCGGAGATACCGTAGTCAATCGCCGCCAGAGCGTTCGGAATACCGGTCAAGGCGCCGATGGTCAACATCAGGAATGCGCCAACTGCCCAGTACATTGGGCCGGTGTAACGAATTGCGCCACGATACAGGGTACCGCAAAGTGACAGCATCAGCAGACCGAACGGCAATGAGATCAGCAGGGTACTGAATGTCATCAACAGACGAACCCAATCCGGATGTCCTGCAACGTAAGCATGATGGATCCATACGTCGGCACCAGCAGGGATGAACATGATAACCGCCCATACAGTTGCCTTGTAGTTGAATACATCGTTACGAGCAGATGTTGCGAAGATCTCGAACATAATGCCCATAAACGGTAGTAGAATCACATATACAGCCGGATGTGAGTAGAACCAGAACAGGTTCTGGTAAAGCAGCACATCGCCGCCCACTTCCGGATTGTAGAAGCCGAAGCCGAGATAACGATCAAGTGATAGCAGCAGTACAGATGCAGCCAGTACTGGTACGAAGATCAGCTGAATAACGTTAGCACAGAATACGCACCATACGGTCAAAGGCATCTGGAACCAGCCCATACCCTTACAGCGCATGAATGCAACAGTACACGCCAGGTTAACCGCACCGAATACTGAAGACATACCAAGAACGACAACCACCAGTGAATAAAGCGCAGTGTTACCAGCACCATCAGATATGGAGTATGGCGGATAGCCAGTCCACATACCGTTAAATGAATCTGGAATCACCAGGTTCAGCAGTGCCAGTACAATACCAGACCACAGCAGCCATACAGACATCGCATTCACACGTGGGAACGCCATATCTTTACCGCCAACCATGAGAGGTACGGCCCAGTTAGCTACGAAGCCCAACAGGGCAGGAATCTGGAAGCCCAGAATCATGACAGCACCATGCATGGTGAGCCACAGGTTGTAGACATCACCATTATCTGTGATGTCAGGGCCTACGGAGCCCAGCTCGATACGTATCGCAGCTGCCGCAAGACCTGCCACAACAAACGATGCGATAGAGCCAATCAGGTACCATATACCGATGACCTTATGGTCAAGGGTAAATACCCACTCTTTTACTGTTTTTGGTTGACCCGGCCTACCGTCGGGTTCATGTCCCATAAAACCACTCATAAGTTTTCCTCCTCTTTATATTGTATTAAATCTTGTCAGCGGTGGTTGCAGCTTTTGCAACACCAGTTACTGATGGAACAGATGCAGCCTGCTCAGCTATGTATGCATCATAATCAGCAGCGTTCAGCACCTTAACAGTGCCGTACATGCCTGAGTGCATAGAGCCGCAGTACTCGCGACAGGTCGCAACAGACTCGCCTTCCTGATCTGGCATGAACCACTGCCAGGTAACACGACCAGGCATCAGATCTTCCGTCACACGGTAGCGCGCCATGTAGTGTGAATGTACAACATCATCAGAGGTCATACGCAATACAACAGGTGTACCCTGCTTCACAACCAGCTCGTTATCAGAGTCAACACCATTGGCATCAACATAGTTCCAGTTCCACATAGAGCCAGTCAGCTTCACCTCAACCGCGTTGGTTGGAACTTCACGGTAGTGGTTGTGCAGATCAAAACCCTTCACGTAGAGGAACAGGTCATCGCCCAAGAACAGCATGCAGGGAATGACAACCCAGCCAATTTTAGCCTGACCACTGAGTTTTGGCAGCTTACCACGCTCACCGTGACCTTTGCGACGATAGATCAGCATAAAGGCCAGAGCGACCAAGGTAAAGACAACACCAAGAACAGTGATATCAACCATTGTTTCATGCCAGACCGCATCAAAATGCTCATGCGGAGTCCAGCCATTATAATCCTCACGACGTGCCGGTGAAGCTTGGAACGCATGTGCGAGTGACGGAATCAGAGGCAGTGCAAGCATCGCCCCCATCACTTTGTGCATAAGTGATTTAAATTTCATGTTTTACCCTCCTAAATTTCATATACGAAAAACTTCCTACAATCAATAGCAGCCCGAAAATCAGTGCGCCAGCGGCGATAAAAATCGGAATATTGATTGTGTATTTACCATCTTTGTAGTTATAGCTGTAACAGGCACCAACAACAAAATCGATGACATTTGCCGGAGCAATCTCTCCACCCATAGCTTTGGTGATAGCAAGCTCCATATCCAGTGCCGTAATCGTGCCACCATAAAGGTAACGGGTTACCCGCCCTTCTGGGGAAAGCATGATGTAGACATTAGGATGCAGAAACATCGCATCACGTGGAGACCAGAAAAACTTAAAACCCATGGAACTTGTGAGTTTATCGATATTCTGCTTCTCCCGCATAGTGGTCATTGCCCAACCGGATGGTAGTTGGCCATCCGAGAATCCAGACTTCTTCATAAAATCCGCAAGCGTGGCCGGTGTATCATTCTGGTCGAAAGAGACTGTCAAAACATTATAGTCCTGACCAATCTTCCAGCGACTCACACCTTTCAGTGTCTCGGAAAGGTTCTTATTAATAACCGAGCAAGCACCGTCACAAGTGTAGTAGCTGAATGCCAGAATAAGTGGCTTTCCGATCATGGTTCCGAGTTTGAAATCAGCTCCGACCTCATCTTGAAGGACAAAATCGTAGTCAACCTTCTCACCCAGGAACTTCATCTCCTCAATCTTGAGAATGCCCGGATCAACCAGTGACTCCTTAGTAACATTGCCATATGCGGCATGTGCACTACTTGCGAACCCCATCACCATAACAGCCAAAACCGCCATGAACGACCCCTGCTTACGCAGATCCGCCCATGACAGCTTCGCTATATATGAGGAGGTTAGATTCAATTTACAGCCTTAACTTCTTCTTGCTTACCAGAAATAAACCTGGAGCAGCACCCAGAAGCCAAGAACATTCACGAAGTGAACATACATGGTCATTGAACGGGTGTATGAGAAGCTCAGACGGCCTTTAAAGGCAGATGGAATACAAGTCAGCATTACCAGAATACCCATGACCAAGTGAGCCATGTGAATGCCGGTAAAGCCATACAGTGATGTTGCAAATGCGTTCACACCAACAGTGAAGCCCTGTGCAGCTAGGTCAGACCATGAGCCGACGAGCATGTATGCGAACACAACCCAGATCGCCACGGACAGCAAAGTCCAAGTAGCAAAGCCTGAAGCATCACCATTCAGCTCTTTCTTACGCGCAATACCGATGGTGAAACTAGAAACCATCAGGATAAGCGTAGAAATAACTGCTTCGTTTGTACCGATGTTTGCAGGTGTGCCTTCTGGTGGCCACACAGGTGCGCCCAGACGGGCAACCCAGTAACCAGCAAGTACGCCACCAATGGTCATGATTTCAGTACCGATGAACATGAACATGGCCGATGGAGACCAGTTCTCATCGTCAATCACGCCGATGGTTTCAGCAGCCCAGCCAAGACCACCCATAATAGTCATGCCGGCACCAACTGCCAACAGAACCAGAGCAGCAGTTTGCATTTCATAGTTAAACTGCGCCATAAACGCCAATGGCAGGAACAGACCGGCACCGAAGCCTACGAGCAACGGATTTGGACTGGTGTGCCAATGAGCCGTATAGTGCTTAATTTCTTCACTCATTTAATACCCTCCTCATTTTGTTAGACAAAAGCTTATAGTCACTAGCAGACAGACCACTCGTAACATAAGTGGTCGGCATTATGCATGTGCTCAATAGGCATATCAAGCACAACTTTAAATAAAATTTAATGTTTATTAATGTTTGATTTAATGTTGAAAGAAGGGGTGGAAAATAGCCATCGGATCTCTCAGCCGTCAGGTATTAAGTTATTAAAATACCTTATAAATTAGCTAGATACATGGTTCAAGCAAAGAGTTCTTAGGGTACCCAAGCGCATCAGAAAGATCTTTTTCAACAGCAATTTCATCACAGTGAGAGAAGCGATCGCAGTGCACGCACACTGTCCAGACCTTCTGCGGAAGGCTCTCCTTGGAAACAACACGATAGCCAAGGCTGGAAAAGAACCCTGTAACATAAGTCAGTGCAAAAAGCTTGGCCACACCCAGCTCTTTGGCCCACTGCTCACAACCTTCCACCAGCAGCCTTCCGACACCATGCTTCTGATGTTCAGGCTTCACCACCAGCGACCGCACCTCGGCAAGGCTTTCGCTATAGACGTGCACACAGGCAACGCCCGCTAGCCCACCATCATACTCAGCGACAAGGAACTCCTGCAGATGTTGAAAAATATTGTCTCTGCTGCGATCCAGAATAATGTGCTTCTCGGCAAACGGCTTGAGAAGAGAAAATATCTCCTCCACATCCCCTGCCGATGCACTACGAACCCGAATGTTGTAACTCACTGCACTCTTGCCGCTCTAGCACGTTCAAGCATGGCTTCAGCATGGCGGCACGACTCGTCATCCACACCACCCAGCATACGTGCAATTTCCTGCTTACGATGACCTTCTTCTAACGGATTAAGTGTCGTAAGTGTCCGCTCACCCTGCTCTCGCTTACTGATGACTACCTGGTGATCCGCACATGATGCCACCTGTGGCAGATGTGAAATCACCAATACCTGACGCTCACGCGCCATCAGTGAGAGAAGTTCACCAACACACCATGCAGTCTCACCACCAATACCACTATCCACCTCATCAAAAACGGCGATGTGTGGTGCATTCGCAAGAGCCCCGCACCCCTTAAGCGCCAAAACAAGCCTTGAAAGCTCGCCGCCTGATGCAACCGATGCCAAGTCACGCCATGGCTCCCCCGGATTGGACATCGCCTGCATAGTGATACAATCCCATCCATCTGCATGCCATGCGGCTTGCTCACTGCTTGAAGAAACATCAAAACGCACCTGCATTGCATCAAGGGCAAGGCGATCCATAAATGGCCTCAGGTCATCACCAAGCCCTTCACCACAGGCTTGCCGTGCCTCTGTAAGCTGACTGGCAGCAGCCACAAAATCTGCTTCGGCTTTCTCAACCGCCTCGCTTAAAGAGGCTTCATCCCAACCTGCCGTATCAAGCGCTGATAATCGTGTTTGCCAATCGTTCATCAATGCCAGTAGTTCACTCTCATCACAACCGTGGCGCCTTTTTGCTTCATGCAACTGCATCAGTCGCTCTTCCTGCTGCTGCAAACGATGTTCATCAAACGATGTATCAAGAGCAGCCTGCAACTCAGGAGTTACTTCCCCAATTAGGGTATCAATCTGCTCAATCAAACCGACAGCCGCTTTTAGCCCTTCATGAAATGGTGCAGCCCCCTCAACAGCGTGACCTGCCCTAGCAATCAAGCCACGTGCATTTGGCTCTGCCTCATCAAGAAGCAGCATGGCCTCGGAAGCTGACTTCTGAATCTGAGCATAGTGGCGGCCTGCATCCACCTCTGCTTGCAGTGTGTCAGAAAGATTCGGCTCAATCTCCAACACCTGTAGACGAGATAGCTCATCACGCATCCACTCCGCCTGCTGCTCAGTCTCACCACGTTCGGACTGTAGTGCGTCAAGGCGCACCTTGGCTTGCCGCCACCCCTGAAATGCACCTTCAACTCTTTTCCGAAGTTCAAGAGGCACCCGCGCATCAAGCAGCGACTGCTGAAATCCAGACTTCATCAACACCTGATGCTCATGCTGGCCATGCAGATCAAGACATACCTGACCCAAGCTCTGGAGCACCTTTAGGGACACCACAGTCCCATTGATATAGGCACGTGATCGACCATCTGCACCAATCACCCTTCTTAGAACCAGTTCATCTTCAATCTCGATATCCTGATCCAGTAGCAAGGCATTGATTCTTGCATCCTCACCACACCAGACTGCAACCACCTCTGCACGCTCCGCCCCATGGCGAACCCAATCGATATTAGCGCGACTACCAAAAGCTGCGCCCAGCGCATCCACCAGCATCGATTTTCCAGCACCTGTCTCACCAGTAAACACTGTCATGCCAGGCTCTAGCTCTAGTTCAGCCTTCTCAATCAATGCAAATTGTTTAACCGTAAGGGATGTTAGCATCAGCCAGCTTCAACCTGCCCCGCCCACTTCAGCTTGGTTCTAAGCACTTCGTAGTAGTGGCGGTCTGGAAGGTAAACCAGCGAAATATATCCGCTCTTTCTCACTACTATGCGATCACCCTGCTCAAGAGAAGCCAGCGCTATACCATCGAGATTAAGCACGGCTGAATCGGGAGAAGATTCCACCAGGTGCAGCTCAATACTATCGTCGGCAGGGACCACAACAGGGCGATTGGAGAGGGTGTGTGGGCAGACCGGAACAACAGAAATCGCATTAATACTCGGGTGTACAATTGGCCCGCCAGCAGAGAGCGCATAGGCAGTTGAGCCTGCCGGTGTTGCCAAAATCAGTCCATCGCCACGCATACGCAACACGAAACGGTCATGCACATACATTTCAAAACCGATCATGTGACCCCGTCGCTCCAGCACACCATCATTGATGGCACTACCACTGGCCAGCATCTCTTCACCCCGCCACACCTCTGCAACAAGGCCAAAGTGGCGCTTGGTTTTCAAATCTCCGGCCAGAACATGCTCCACCACATCGAACATATTCCCAACGGGTGTATCTGTGAGAAACCCAAGCCGGCCAAGGTTGATACCAAGGATTGGCACCTCAGAACCGATAAAATGACGTGCGACATGCAGTAGTGTGCCGTCACCACCCAGCACAATCACCAGCTCCACTCTCTCTGGCATATCGGAGATTGGAAGCTGCTCACAGCGACTCAGAATATCGGCATCGATTTCCAGATTCTTATCCACGTAAACTTTGCAGTTTCGGTCAACCAACCAGTCGTTCAACGCTCCAAGAAGTTCACAGGCGCGTTTGTCGTTAGGTTTAATGCTGATGCCGATATGCTTCACTTCGAACCTCCACGCCAGCCTTCCGGCTGGAGGTGGCACTGGAAACACTGCCCACTCTGAATATGGCCCTTCGGCTGTGGCCGCACGCCGCCCTGATCATGGCAGCTCATACAGGCCGCCAGTGATGAGGCGCGCTGATGTACCTCGTTATCTGGAACAGGCTTGGTTTTACGCTCGCCACTACCCAGGGTCAGCACAAGCACGACAACAGCCACAACACCAAGAAACAGCATATCCCGACCACCTGGTTTCCACGCACTGCTTTTCTGATCTGCCATCTTTCCCCTCTTCGGTATGGACTTTATCTACCTCTGCTACTCAGGCAAATACAATAGCAATAGCTCACCATCTGCAACAGTGGTTCCAGCATTGTGCCACTATACTTTTATTTACAGTAGTGACTGCTAGGCTTTGCCAATTCGTGCATACATATGCACACACCAAAGTTTCAAAGGATATTAATAATGAACGTTGATCAACACCTGAAAGTCGCACAGTGGCACATTGAGCAGGCACGCCTGCATGCAACATCCCAGCACAGCTGCGGCTGCCCTGTGAATGACCACTACCAGAAAATCATCAATGAGATCGAATCCGGCAGTGTCGAAGAAGAGCTGGTATGCTCAACTGAAAAGTAATCGCTCTTTTCAAGAGACAAACGATAAAAAGCCGCCCTTACAGGCGGCTTTTTTAGTGATTGGGTTGCGGAGCAACCTATACCCACACTTTTCTTATAATTACCTGAGTGATTCAATAGGTTATTATGCGGCCCATATGTAACAATCATCTGTCACAGCTGTGGCTAAATATCTACGGAGGTAAAGCATGAAAATATTACAAGATCACAAGCTCACCATTGCTGCAGGCGTAGCTCTCACTCTCATCCTTGTCGCAATTGGCATCAAAACGACCATTACCAACGGTGGTGCATATGATGGCCTCGACCCACTGGGCCTTGCCCGCTACGGACACATCCTTGCAGGCATCACCTGGATTGGGCTGCTCTACTATTTCAATTTCGTGCAAGTACCATCACTCGGTGGTGTCAGTGCCGAAACCAAGGCTGACCTATTCAAAGAGAATAGCATTGTACGCCGCGCGCTCTGGTGGTTCCGCTGGGGAGCCATGCTAACCCTGCTCTTTGGCCTTGCGCTGTACGATGGCCTCGGTGGACATGGAGGTGATGCCAGCTGGGACATTCGAATCGGCGCCCTCTTCGGTATCATCATGTGGTTCAATGTCTGGTTTATTATCTGGCCAGCTCAGAAAAAGGTGATCGGCATGATAGAGGCCAGCGCGGAGAAGAAAGCGGCTGCGGGCAAGCGTGCACTGATCGCATCACGTACCAACACACTGCTCTCCATACCTATGCTCTTCTTCATGGTATCAAGTGCCCACTTCCCGGTCTTTAATTAACCGGTTCCAGCCAACCATCACAAGCCCCCTGCTTAGCAGGGGGCTTTTTTGTGCTCACACCTTTCCTCTTTTATTCTTACAGTGATTCACTAACATGGTGAACCAAGCAAGGGGGAAGCATGGCCGAGTCAAAAAAACCGACACGTTCACGGCTAATTTCCAGACTTCTGGAGATGGATGTAGCTGATATCGCCAGTCTCCCCGCACTCTATCGCCATGCCACACACCTGCTGCACTTCTCTCTCCGTGTGATTGAGCATTTTATTCACGACAGATGTATTCAGCGCGCCTCCGCACTCGCCTACGTATCCCTGCTGGCCATCGTGCCAATAGTGGTAATTGGCTTTTCCGTATTTACAAGCTTTGAGGCATTTGATGCCATCGCTGTTACGCTCAGCAACTCACTGCTGGAGCACATACTTCCTACCAGCCAACAAGCCGCTCAGGTGTATCTGAGCACCATTACCGATAAAGTTGCAGCCATCTCTGTGTTCGGTGTCATCGTTCTTCTCTTCACAGCCACAGCACTCATGAATACCATTGAGGAGGCATTCAACGACATCTGGTGCATCACTCATACCCGCACGTGGCTCACCAAATTCATCACCTTCTGGGCGATACTTACTTTGGCCCCGATTCTGATTGGCGCATCCATTACTATCACCTCCTACTTTACCGCTCTGCCGATCATCAAGGAGGTGACTGAAGGTGCATCCTATATTGCTGAAGCACCATTTATTGTACCCTGGCTAATGTCCTCTCTGGCTATGGCCACCATGTACAGTGTGCTGCCAAATGGACCTGTTCCGTTTCGCTATGCCGTGGTTGGCGGCCTAGTTGCAGGTGCACTGTTTGAGTGGAGCAAGATTGGCCTCGCCTTCTATGTTACAGACATTGCCAACTACGAGCGCCTCTACGGTGCACTCTCAACACTTCCGGTCTTTCTGATCTGGGTATATCTGGTGTGGGTCGTTGTTCTAATTGGCTCTGAGGTCACCTTCTGTCTTCAGCATCCGGAACAACACAAGCGCCAGAACAGCCTTCAACAAGCAGGTATTCGTCAGTTCTACTCTCACCTCATCCTTCTTCGGGCAACAGAAGCGTTGCAACAGGGAGGGGCACTTAAGCTGGATGACCTGGTTGAAGAAGTCGGCATTCGCAATGAGGTCATTCAGGGGTGGGTCGACCAGCTCTGTGCAGCCAAGTTGTTGCGCCATACCAAGCTTGATGACACAACAACCGCATGGATTCCAGGACTTGATGCCGAAAAGATGACACTACATGAAGTATTTCACCGCTTGAATGAAGCTCCAATGACAGTGCCGGAAGAGTGGCAGGAGAGTATACTGGGCCGGCAACTACAGGGGCTCTATTTCCGCATGGAACGTGAGCAGTCCGATTTTCTTAAGGGCATCACTGTTAAGGACATCATAGAGCGCGGGCAGGAGAGGGATCAGGCCAGAGAAGCAGTTCTAAATGAGTCTGCCAATGGGTAACGCACGGCTTATTATTGCAGGTTCAGAGCATGATGCAGACATGCTTTATGCTGCAGGCATGTTTGTCCCCGACCCATTTATCGCGATTGAGGTAGATGGCGCTTGGCATGGGCTTTTTTCGCCACTTGAGGTTGATCGGGCCAGAAAAGCATCGAAATTTTCACATCTGCATCTTGATACCCCACTTAGGGAAAAGGCAGAAAGAGAGGGGCGAAGTGGGTTGGCTGCAGTTGCAGCAGCATTTCTTGATAAGCATGCCGTCAAACATATTGAGGTACCCGAGCAGTTTCCTTTCTCCTATGCTGAACAGCTAAGATCCTGGGGGTTTAAGGTTACTCCCAGCAGTGGCGCATTCTTCCCTGACCGTGCGATCAAAGCGGAGAGTGAAATTCTCCAGCTTGCCAAGGCTGAACGCTTAACCAAAAGAGCGATGATCAAAGCTGAATATTATCTTGCAGCATGCTCCATTGGCAGTGACAACATTCTACGCAATAGCAGCGGCAAACGCGTCAAATCAGCTGATGTCCGTCAAACCATTGAGACCTTTCTGATCGCAAATGGTGCCATGCCGGCACATACCATTGTCGCCTGCGGCCGCGAAGGTGCTGACCCACACAATATCGGTACGGGCTTTATTCGCGCCCACCAGCCAATCATTATCGATATTTTCCCACGCCTTTTATCAAGTGGCTACTGGGGTGACATGACACGCACCTATGTCAAAGGAAAAGCCAGCCCCGAAGTCAAAAAGCTCTACCGCACTGTCCGTGACGCTCAAGATATTGGGCTCTCAATGGTTCAGGCAGGTGCAGATGGATCACACATTCATCAGGCCATCACAACGCACTTTGATAGGCAGGGGTATCCGACAAAGATGATTCGCGGCAAACAGACCGGCTTCTTCCATGGCACTGGGCACGGTGTCGGGCTACAGATTCACGAGGCACCGCGCATCTCCACCCGTAGCGATATACTAAAGCCCGGGCATGTGGTAACGGTTGAGCCTGGTCTTTATTACCCAGGTCTTGGTGGTGTTCGCATTGAGGATATGGTGGTTGTCCGAAGTGGTGGATGCGACAACCTCACCAAGTACAAGCGCCGGCTTGAGATAGAGTAGGCCCATGCATAAACCGACACTGTTGACCAAAGATAGTCGCACGACACAATAGCCACGTGCCTACTTCTTTGGATAAAACCATCCTCTCAGTCACTGAACTGACCGTCCACATCAAGCAAGCACTGGAGCACGGCTTCGCCCATGTTGAGGTAAAAGGTGAAGTCTCAAGGCTAACCAAGCCATCTTCAGGCCACCTCTATTTTACCATCAAAGATGCTCATGCAGCCATCTCTGCCGTAGTCTGGCGCTCAACCGCAGTGCGCCTGAAAACAGTGCTGGAAGAGGGTGGTGAGTATATCTTTTCCGGGCACCTCAGCCTTTACGAGCCACGCGGCACCTATCAGCTTATTGTCACCAGAGTTGAGCCCGCAGGGGCCGGAAAACTCGCTGCTGAATTCGAGCAGAGAAAAAAGGCGTACGCAGAACGAGGCTGGTTTGACCCTGATAGAAAAAATTCACCGCCGCCACTTCCGAAACATATCGGCATTGTAACCTCACCTACTGCTGCTGCTCTTGAAGATGTCAAAAAGGTTCTGGGCACCCGCCCTGCATGGTTACAGCTAACGCTCTCACCATGCCTCGTACAAGGATCTAGCGCTTCAGCTGGCATCGTCGATGCCATCAACAGGCTTGCACAGGTGAAGCCGGCGCCCGACTTGATTCTACTGGTGCGTGGCGGTGGCAGCATCGAAGATCTCTGGTGCTTTAATGATGAGCTTGTAGTCAAAGCGGTGGTTGAGTCTCCGATCCCTATCATCTCCGGTATTGGCCATGAGATTGATACCACATTAACCGACTTTGCTGCCGATGTTCGGGCAGCCACACCATCCAATGCGGCAGAGCTTTGCTGCCCATCAACTGAGGAGCTTCGCGAACGGATACCTCGCCCAAACACACTGGCCAGCCTAATTCGTCAGCGGTTAGGCAGATTAACCCATGACATCGATGCACTTCACAGAAGAGGAGCTTCAGCATGGCAACGTGGCGCAGACAGCCGCCACCATAGCAGTGAACAGATATACACGCGCCTTTCGCATGCAACAAACATGAACATTCATCACCTACGCTCGCCCCTGCGTAGTATCGAAAAGAGGCTCGCACCGCTACAGCCGAAGGTACGTTTGCAACAGCAGCGCCACGACTGGTCATGTAGCAATATCATGCTAAAACAGTCGCTAAGAAACATTCTGGAGAAGCAGAAACGTCACCGCCTTGAACTCCTTGCCGGAAAGCTTTCAGAACTTGACCCGACCAGTGTTCTTAAGCGCGGCTATGCCATTGGCTTTAATGCGAACGGGAAACTGATCACCTCGGTAGCTTCACTCGCCAAGAGTGATCAGGTAGAGATTCGGTTCCATGATGGGGTCGCAGAAGCCGAAGTAAAATCGGTTAAAAGAGGTGTATCATAAAGCGCCTGCTCTTACTTCTGCTCACACTCACATGCTGGAGCAGCAGCACGCACGCCGCAAGCTGGCAGGCAGTTCAAGGTGATGTTATCTCCATTCAAACGGTTGCCGAGGAGACATCCCTTCGCCTCTGGTGTTTCGGAAAAGTGTGGCCAGTTAAACAACTTGAAAGCGGCAGGTGGCGGGGCTGGATTGGTGTTGATCTGAAGACAAAACCGGGCAGCTATCCGGTTGAGTGGTCGAATGGGAAAAGAGTACTGAGCAGGGGTACACTTACAGTCACCAAAGGCCAGTTCCGTATCTCTCACATTCAGGTGAAGAAGAAGATGGCGGAGTTTGATTCGGAAACGTTGGCACGTATCCGTAGAGAGGTGAAAGCACTAAAGTCCACCTATGTTGAAAGGGTGGGTGCCACCCCCGAAATCACCATGCATGGAAAACCGACCGAGGGCATTGAGTCAACTCCATTCGGAGCTCAGCGTTATGTGAACGGCCAGCCACGATCCCCCCACTCCGGCCTTGATATTGCCGCGCCGGCTGGAACTACAATCGAAACACCACTGCCAGGCAAAGTACTCATGGTATCCAACATGTATCTCAACGGCATTACGGTAGCCATCGGTCACGGAAGTGGTTTAGTCTCCGTCTTCTCACACATGCAATCCTCAGCTGTAAAACAGGGAGAGTGGGTAGAAACCCGCAGTAAAATCGGAGAGGTTGGTGCAACAGGGCGTGCAACAGGCCCACACCTACACTGGGGAGTTCGCTTTAATATGGCACGTGTGAACCCGGCAAGCTTACTGGAGAGAGGCAGCAATAAAAGATGACAGACAAGACCAACTGGAAAGCATCACTGATTGAACACCGCACGGCGTGGATTACTGCCTGTTTTTGCCTGCTGATTGTCCTGATAGCGGGAACTAAGCCCGAACTTTTCAAGATCACCTCCAAACAGGCGGTCGAGCCCACAACTCATGGCACACCTGCAACTGAACAGGTCACAGCATCAACTCCAGAGAAGGTAGAAAAACCGGCTGTTGCTGCAAAAAAACCAGTAGTAAAAAGGGTGAAGGCAAAACCAACATCGCCTGCTCCCGGCTATTACGTACAGCTTGGTGCATTTGGTGAAGCATCCCGCGCACAGGGGTTGCTCGAGATGCTTAAGAAGCAAAACTGGAAGGCTACCACCACACGCAAAGCTGATGGTCTACTTGCGGTCTGGGCTGGCCCAAAGAAGAGTCGCACTGACGCTGAAAAGCTCCAGAAAGCCATTGAGAAAAAATTAAAAATTAAAAGCTTTATCGTTCTTCAGCAACGCAAGTGAAGAGAAGAAGAACCGCTGTTGATGCAGCCACCACCCCATGAGAACAGCATATATCGCCTTTGGTGGGAATATCGGCGATGTTAAGGCTGCATTTATATCGGCACGCAGCCAGATCGCGGTGCTCCCAAATACAGATCTGATCGGTTCCTCCCTTCTTTACCGCACATCGCCAGTTGGCCCTGCTGGGCAACCTGATTATCTAAACTCAGCCATCGCCATCACAACTGGGCTTGAACCGATAGAGCTGCTTGATGCACTACAGGCCATTGAGAATGCACATGGAAGAGAGCGCAAAGAACGATGGGGAGCACGCACACTAGATCTTGATATCATTGCGATAGATCAGGAAGTCAGTGCATCGGAACGACTGGTGCTGCCACACCCACACATGCTCGAGCGTCAGTTTGTATTACGGCCACTTTGCGATTTGGCTCCAAAGTGGCAACATCCACGGCTGAAACAGTCGGCAGATGAGCGCTTGCGCGAGGTGATAACTGCTGGTGAAAAACCACTACCCGGAGGGGAAGCATGGTAGCAGCGATGGATAAATGCTTTGGCAAAAGATCGCTGGATCAGTGCCATGTTGCCGTTGAAGGTGCCATCGGTATCGGCAAGACCACGCTGACCAAGAAACTGGCAGAAAAATTGGGGTCCTCACCATTTTTTGAACAGGTTGATGACAACCCCTTTATCGAACTCTTCTATCAGGATCCATCGCGTCATGCGCTTTCGGTACAGCTCTCATTTCTGTTTTCACGCCTGAAACAGTGGCAGACACTGCATCAGCAGGAGCTTTTTACACAAGGCATCGTCAGCGACTATATCTTCGCCAAGGATCACCTCTTCGCCACTGTCACCCTCTCCGATGCGGAGCTGTCGCTCTATGAGCAGGTAGCCAAACTGTTAACCACCGATCTGCATAAGCCTGATCTGGTCATCTATCTACAGTCCGACCCTCAAATTATCATGGATCGCATTCGTGGAAGGAACCGCCCTATTGAGCGTGGCATTCAGTTTGACTATCTGAGACGGGTTATAGCTGCCTACGATCGCTTCTTTTTCCACTATCAGGAGACGCCGCTGCTGATTGTGCAAACCGATCGCATGAACTTTGCCGATAGCGAGGAGGCGGTCGATGCACTGATCGAACGTGTCGGAAATATGCAGTCACAGACCGAGTTCTGGGCAAGCTATAGCTGATAAAGGGAAACAAACATCGCATAATCGACATCATCGTTAGCAACACTTAACATGCGCCAATCCTGAAAGACGGTACCAGACTCTGGACCGAAGCGGAAAGGAAGAAGATGACAAACATGCCCTCTACCACTGCAGCGACGCTATTGCGCGCCAAGCAGCATGGTGAAAAGATCGTTTGGCTGACCGCATATGATGCAACTTCAGCCACCATTGCCGAAGCCGCTGGAGCCGAAGTGCTGCTGGTTGGCGATTCACTTGGCATGACATCGCTCGGTTATGACACCACACTCCCTGTTACTCTTGACCAGATGATTCATCACACTACGGCTGTTGTACGCGGTCGAAAATCTGCCTGGGTTGTCTGCGACCTCCCCTTTGGCACCTACCAGAAGTCTCCTGAACAGGCATTTGAGTCCAGTGTTCGAGTACTGCAGCAGAGCAGTTGTGATGCGGTAAAGATCGAGGGTGGTGAACATATAGCCCCTACCATTCGCTTTCTTGCCGAACGCGGCATTGCTGTCGTAGCTCATATTGGTCTTACACCACAATCAGTAAAAAAGTTTGGCTCTTACGGCAAACGCGGCAAAAGTGAGAGGGAGCAGATGGATCTGATCAGCGATGCGAAAGCAGTCTGTGAAGCGGGAGCCGTGGCACTGGTGCTTGAGAATATCCCGTCAGAGCTTGCCAGAAATATTACTGAGGAAGTCGATATTCCGACTGTTGGTATCGGTGCAGGAAAAGATTGCGATGCACAGGTTCTGGTCTTCAATGATCTTGTCGGGCTCTCCGAATCCAATCCGCCATTTGCCCCCGCATACAGCAACGTACGCAATACGATGTGCGAGGCGATTACTCGCTGGGCTAACGATGTAAAGTCAGGCGATTTTCCAGAAAAGTGAAAATCGCGACCACAACAGCAGAGATTCGCAACCTCCTTAAACCCCTACAAAGAAGCGGCAAGATTGTTGCCTTTGTACCTACGATGGGTTGCCTGCACGATGCGCACATGAGCCTGATAAGAGAAGCCAGGTCGGTTGCCGATATCGTTGTCGTTAGCATCTACGTTAATCCACTTCAGTTTGGACCGGGTGAAGACCTCGACAGGTATCCACGCACGTTCGATAGTGATGCCAGATTGTGCAGTGAAGCCGGCGTCGACTTTATCTTCCACCCAACCACCCTCTATCCAGAAGATGGCTCCCAGACAATGCTAAGAGCAGGCGAGCTTTCCGGTTGCCTCTGTGGCGCATCACGCCCCGGCCACTTTGATGGTGTGGCGACTGTGGTCAACATACTGTTCAACATTGTGCAGCCAGATATTGCCATATTCGGTGAAAAAGATTGGCAGCAGCTTGCGATCATTCGCCGCATGGTGTCAGACCTTCAGATGCCAGTAAAAATCATCCGCTGTGACACTGTGCGCGAAACAGATGGACTGGCAATGAGCAGCCGAAACCGCTATCTCTCGAAGGGCGATCGTGCAAAGGCCTCTGTACTCTCACAGGCGCTTATGGCCATGCAATCGATGGCTGCAAAAGGAGAGAGAAGTGTCGAGCTGCTAAAAAATGCCGCCACCTCCACCATTGCTACTGCTGCCATCAAAGCTGAATACCTTGATGTACGCAGTGCCAACACTTTGGAGCCTGTGTATACATTAGATGATGGGCCTGCTCGCGCCTTTATCGCCGCAAAAGTTGGCAACACCCGTCTGATCGATAATATGCCCCTCGAACTGGGGGCACTCCCAACGGAGGATTACAAATGAAACTCTCTATGCTTAAGTCCAAAATCCATCGTGCCACAGTCACGCATGCCGAGCTCGACTATGAAGGCTCTTGCGCTATCGACCAAAGCCTTATGGAGGAGGCGAATATCCTCCCCTTTGAGCAACTCCATATTTACAATGTCGCCAACGGTGAGCGCTTCACCACCTATGCCATCACAGCGCCGCGCAGCTCCGGCACTATTGGCGTTAACGGAGCGGCAGCTCACAAGGCCAAGCCAGGTGACCTTCTGATTATCTGCACCTATGCAGAGGTGGAGGCAAAAGAGGCGGAGCAGTTCAAGCCAAAACTGGTGTATGTCGATGGCCATAATGCCATTACTCACACCAGCCATGGTCACCTTGCTGCTGCCTGAGTGTGCTCTACTCGATAGATAGTGTTCGGGTTGAACTATATGAATTCCTCGAAGAGGTTGCTCAAAGGCTAGCAGCCCAGCTAAACCTGACTGTCGATGATATTCGGTCACTGACTTGTGTGCGTCGCGCTATTGATGCCCGAAAGAAGAGTCATGTCCATTTCGTCTGTAGCTACGAATTCGAGGTTAAACAGCCAATAGAGCTACCGCCTGCTAATTGCAAGCCTATTGAGCACTCAAGACTTACCCCTACCAGACCTAGTACCTTCGCAAAAACGGCCGCCTCTCAAACACATGTTGTCATCATTGGTGCCGGCCCTGCCGGTCTGTTTGCAGCACTGGCTCTGGCAGAATCAGGCATCAAGGTGACACTGCTTGAGCGTGGTAAACCGGTAGAGACACGCATGCGTGATATTGGCCGTCTTCGTTCGCGCGGTGAACTTAATCCGGAGAGCAATATCTGCTTTGGTGAAGGAGGTGCCGGAACCTATACCGACGGCAAGCTATACACGCGCATCAAACACCCCTATTTGCGCTGGGTGCTGGCCGAATTTGTCCGCTTTGGTGCATCAGAAAATATCCTGGTTGATGCTCACCCACACCTCGGCACCGACAAACTGGTACGCATTGTACGCAACATGCGTCAGCACCTTCGCTCACTCGGAGTAGACTACCGGTTTGAGTGTCGAGTGGATGATCTGCTTATTAAAAGTGGAAAGGCATATGGCGTACGTACTGCCAATAGTGAAGAGATTATTGCCGATCATATCATACTCGCCACGGGTCACTCGGCACGTGACACTTTTGAAAGACTTCAGCAACTCGGCATCCATATGGAAGCCAAGCCGTTCGCAGTCGGTGTGCGTGCAGAGCATCCGCAATCACTGATTGATACTATTCAGTTTGGAAAAAACAGCTCTCATGAAAAACTTGGTGCCGCTGAATACTCACTTACTCATCAGGCTAACGACCAGGTGCTCGGGAAACGAGGTGTTTACTCCTTCTGTATGTGCCCAGGAGGACTTATCGTTCCCTCCCCTACTGAACATGGTGCAATGGCAGTCAATGGCATGAGCAATGCCAAGCGGGCTGGTCGATGGGCCAACTCAGGCATTGTTGTTCAGGTAACACCTGCAGATATCGCTCGGCATGGTATAAAAAATGGCCCTCTAATGGGAATTACTTTCCAGCGTGAGTTGGAGGCGAACACCTTTAGAGCAGCAAACAGAAAATATGCAGCGCCCGCCATGAGCATCACAGATTTCATGAATAACAGAGTGACCGGTACCCTCGCTCCAACCAGATTCAAGCCCGAAGCAGTAGCAACCGATCTCCGGCAACTTATGCCAGCATGGGTGAGCGATCCACTGGCTGAGGGCTTGCGGGGGTTCGATCGTAAGATGCGCGGCTATATAACCGATGAGGCCAATCTTCTGGCCAGTGAAACACGTACCAGTTCACCGATCCGCATCGAGCGCAATAAAAACATGCAGTCAATTAACATACTGAATCTCTATCCTGTTGGTGAGGGTGCGGGCTATGCAGGTGGCATTGTATCTGCCGCTGTGGATGGTCTAAAAGCTGCCGCCACTATTATTGAGAAACAGGGCTAAGAAGTGGGAGTGAGTATCGATTTGCTGCCTACCAATTCTGAAGTAAGGGCCACCAACACGGAAAATTATCCAAAACACCCTTGAAAACGACCAGTCCCACCCCTATCTATTCATCTACAAAATATTTCCATAACATAAATTGAAGGAGAACCCATGACTGCAACGAAAGAGACGCACGCCTTTCAAACCGAAGTAAAACAGCTGCTGGATCTCATGATCCACTCGCTCTATTCAAACAAGGAGATATTCCTGCGCGAACTCATCTCCAACGCATCGGATGCCGCCGATAAGCTCCGCTTCGAAGCGACTACTGACGATGCGCTCTTTGAGGGTGATTCCGATCTGCACGTATATATCGACGTCGACAAAGAGAACCACACCATCACCATCCGTGATAACGGTATCGGCATGAGCCGCGATGAAGTAGTTGATAACATCGGCACGATTGCGCGCTCTGGCACCAAAGAGTTTTTCGGTCAGCTCACTGGCGATTCTGCAAAAGATGCGCATCTGATCGGCCAGTTTGGTGTCGGCTTCTACTCCTCCTTTCTTATTGCTGACAAGGTAACGCTGACTACCCGCCGCGCCGGTGTAGAGAAAGAGCATGGCGTACGTTGGGAATCAAAAGGTGACGGCGAATATGCGCTGGAAGCTGTCACCAAAGAGACACGTGGAACTGAAATCACCCTGCACCTACGTGAAGATGCGCATGACTACCTCGATGACTGGAAACTAAAATCGATCATCCACAAGTATGCCGATCACATCCCTTTCCCGATCCGCATGATGGGAAGCCCAGTGAGCGGTGATGAAGGTGAAGAGGTAAAGCCGGCTGAAGTTGAAACAGTCAATCAGGCATCAGCACTCTGGACACGCCCGAAATCAGAGCTGAGCGATGAGGAGTACAACAACTTCTACAAACATGTTGGTCACGACTTCGAAGACCCTCTGGCACGCATGCACCAGCGACTTGAAGGAAAATACGAATATACCCTGCTGCTCTACCTGCCGAAACGTGCTCCCTTTGACCTCTGGCAAGCTGAAGCAAAACATGGCGTCAAACTCTATGTGCGCCGTGTCTTTATCATGGAAGCCAACGAAGAGCTGCTGCCGCGCTACCTGCGTTTTGTGCGCGGTGTCATGGATACCAATGACCTGCCACTCAATGTTTCGCGCGAAATCCTACAGAAGAGCCCAGCCATGGATGCGATGAAGAAGGGTGCGACCAAACGTGTGCTCGGCATGCTTGAGGATATGATCAAAGAGCGTGCAGAAGACTACACCGCCTTCTGGAGTGAATTCGGCAACTGCCTGAAAGAGGGTGTTATCGAAGACTCTGCCAACCGCGACAGGATTGCTGCGCTACTACGCTTCGCATCAACTGAGTCAGATGAACAGAGTGCATCTCTCACTGATTATATAAGCCGAATGAAGGAGAAGCAGAACACCATCTATTACATCACTGCAGAATCTCTCTCCTCGGCCAAACATAGCCCACACCTGGAGGTCTTTCGCAAGAAGGGCATCGAGGTTCTGCTGCTGCATGACCGTATTGATGAGTGGCTTACCAGCCACCTCACTGAGTTCGATGGTAAGAAGCTACAGTCCATTGCCAAAGGTGAGCTCGACCTCTCAAATATCGGTGATGAAAAATCTGCAGATGAGGAGAAAAAAGCGCACGAAGAGAAGGCAAAGGCTGCCGAGCCAGCAGTAGAAAAGATCAAAGAGTCGTTGGGTGAAAAGGTAAAAGATGTTCGCATCACTGATCGCTTAACCGAATCACCTGCATGCCTGGTCTCTGATCAGTTCGATATTAGCTCCAATATGGAGCGTATTCTTAAACAGGCCGGGCAGAATGTGCCGGATGTAAAACCGATTCTGGAAATCAACCCAGAACATGAGCTGATTCAACGCCTGACCAAGATGCGTTCAAAAGAGAAAATCAAAGATTTCTCCGGCATTCTTTTTGATCAGGCTATCCTTGCCGAAGGCGCACTGCCAGAGGATCCGGCCGGTTTTGTACGTAAGGTTAACGAACTACTGACAAAATAATGGAATAGCCTCTCCCTGCTCGACCTACAGAAGGGAGAGGCTCTTTCTGAACTTTATCGACTAAAGATCGAGGCTCAAGCTGGCCGGATACTCCAGCGCCTCTTTTACCGACATAAGAAAACGTACGGCATCGGCACCATCAATCACGCGATGATCATAAGAGAGTGCCAGATACATCAGCGGCCTAATCACACCCCTATCATTCTCCAC
>CAZFCL010000003.1:0-24751 GCA_964517705.1 uncultured Zetaproteobacteria bacterium
TGCGTTACTCACTCTCAGCCATATGGTTTAGCCAGCGCTATAAGGATCTAATCAGGTGGGCCCCGATTGCCCCCGGCTCATGGACCTGGTCTCCAGCCAACATCGATACGGCAAGCAGCCGCGGACTTGAGCTCTCTGCTAGGCTCGCATACGGACCTGCTTATATAAGTGCTGGCTGGACTTTTCTAAACGCAAAAAACTCGGCCAACGGCAGCAGGCTGACACGTCGAGCCAAGGATTCCGGCAATATAGTAGTCGGAGTGGATGTTGGAGGCCTTCATGCAGAGGCAAATATCAACATCGTTGGGCCTCGCTTCTCTGTAGCCAATAATAGCAGCCCCATGGCCGGCTACCGTAAAAGTGACATTCGCATCTCTTATGCCATCAATGACACCTGGACAGTAACTGGCCGCGTGGAGAATGTTGAGGATAAGGTATATGAAGAGGTAGACGGTTACGGAGTGCCCGGGCAAGCATGGTATGGTGGGGTAAGGGCAACCTTCTAATGGTGAAAATAGAGCATACAAGGGTAGCAATCGCCATGGTGGCAGCGGTTGCCCTGCATGCTCTTCTCCTCACCTCTTTTGACCAGCCGTCACGATCCCTGTCGGCAGACACCTATTCGGGAGATATGCGTATATCCCTCATCAAAGAGAAGGTGAGGGTCGTAGCGCCCGCCATGCCCGCGCATTACACAGAGCCCCCAAGTGTTAGCAGAGAAGAGCTCAAGCAAGATACTCCCCTTCCGCGTGCTGTAAAAAACAGACAGGTACAAGCTGTCGATAGAAGCATTGCGTATACGGCCCCAAAAGAGCCAAAAGAGGAGTTTATATCCGTCCCCGTAGAAGTGCAGAAACTGATCCTTACAAACATCATCTACCCGAGATCAGCGAGGCGCGCAGGCTGGCAGGGGGAAGCTGAGCTACTCTTCAACATCAGCGGGCATGCAGTTCAGAAGGTAGTGCTACAAACCTCCAGTGGCTATCCAGCACTTGATCGAGCAGCTCGAAGGGGGTTGCTCTCTGTCAACAACTTACCACTGACAGATGGTAGCTACCGCCTGCCTGTTGTGTTCAAATTACTGTAATGGCTATCACTCTAAACATCACATTCGCTGCCCTAATGCTCTTTGCGAATGCTGCGCAGGCATCTGAGCGCATTCTTGCCCTGTCACCACATAGCTGTGAGTTGCTGGCCGCCGTTGGGGCGGAACCGCAAATTGTTGGTGTTTCTGAACATTGCGACTTTCCCGTATCGCTTGCGAATCGTCCTATCGTTGCCAACCACACTCGCCTATTCAGTGAAGCCGCGCTGAGGTTGGAACCGACACTGGTTGTTGCATCCAACTCCGCACTCAAGATGCTGCCGACACTGGAAGCACAGGGTGTGCAACTTCTGGTTACCCACCCGGAAACATTGGAAAATATATTCGATGATCTGCTGCGCCTTGGAAGAGCCACAGGCCACAGCACGCAGGCGCAACAGCTCGTGCAGAGCCTGCGCACCCAGCTGGCGGCGATAAAAGAAAACACCAAACAGCGGCGGCGTGTCTTTTTTGAAGTGTGGAGCAACCCACTGATGACAGAGGCTGGAGAGAGTTTTATCACTGAGGTGCTCAAAGCCGCCGGTGGTGACAATATCTTTGCCAATGAGAAACAGGAGACCATACGCCTTAGTGTTGAGGCAGTGGTACGAGCCAGACCTGAAGTGATCATCATTCCGAAACGTGGCCCTGATATTGAGTCGCGCAGAAGTTTCTGGAAAAAATGGCTGCCTGAAGTAGCCATCATCGCCATTAACCCCGATCTGATAAGTCGCCCCGGGCCACGTATTGTTGAGGGCATCACGCTGCTTCAACAGCAACTGAGCAGCATACCATGATGGTGCTTTTAAAATGGGGGGCGGCGACCTTGCTGTTGGCACTGGTCATATTTCTCGGCCTAAGTGCAGGTGAGCAGTGGATCAATCCTTTCACCGCCGATGGGCAAGATGCCCTGATTATCTGGGAGTTGCGTGCGCCAAGGCTGGTGATTGCATTTACTGTTGGCGGGCTGCTTGCTCTGGCTGGTGCATGGTTTCAGGTGCTGCTTGGCAACCCGTTGGCCGAACCCTATGTGCTTGGTGTGGCTGGCTCAGCATCTGCAGGGGCGGTGACCGGTCTTATGCTTGTGCCTGACTCGGCATGGGCAATGAGTGCAGGTGCATTTGCGGGTGCATGGCTCGGTATTGCCATCATCATGTTTTTTACACACCTTGGTGCCAATCGCATGTTGCTAGCTGGCGTGGTCTTGGCTTCATTCTGGTCGGCACTGCTGGCACTGCTATTAGCACTGCTCCCAAAGGCGGAGTTGGGGCTCGCCTTTTCATGGATGATGGGCGACCTGTCCCACTCTGACCTGCCACTTCTGTTGTTGCTTTTGACCTGGGCCATCGCACTAGGTTGCGGCCTTGTACTATCAAAATCCCTTGATGCACTGCTACTCGGAGAGCGCCACGCTGAAGCACTCGGTGTGGATGTCACAAACCTACGGAAGAGGTTACTGTTTCTCGCCTCAGCGGTGACAGCTATCGCAGTCACCGCTGCTGGAACCATTGGCTTTGTTGGGCTTGTGATACCTCATTTGATGCGCATGCTGTTCGGTGCCATGCACCGTGCAATTTTGCCCGCTTCAGCTATCGGAGGCGGTGTGTTGCTGATACTGGCAGATAGTGTGGCGCGTACAGCTGTCGCACCTTCGGAACTTCCTGTAGGCGTCATCACTGCCATCATAGGTGTTCCGCTGTTCCTGTTCCTGCTACTGAGGCGTGCCTGATGAGTGCTGCTCTAGAGCTTATCAACCTTTCTGTCATGCGTGGTGAAAACACACTGCTTAAAGGCCTGAGCTGCAGCATTACGGCAGGGAAGGTGGTGGTGATTCTCGGCCCAAATGGTGCAGGAAAATCAAGTCTGTTGCTGGCAATCGCCGGTCTAATTCCAGCAGCAGGCGAAATAAAACTGGCCGACACGCCGCTAACATCCTATAGCCGACACGCCTTGACCCGGCAGGTGGCCTGGCAAGGAGAGCAGCCACCAACTGAGTTTGGCCTGACAGTGCTCCAGCGTCTGGAGCTGGCAGGTGCTGGTGAAAGTGAAGAGACCGAGTTGGTCGCCACAGATATGGATATCATGCACCTGTTGGATCGCCCGCTTGGCAAACTCTCCAGTGGTGAGCGCCAACGCACAGAGCTTGCTGCTCTCATGCTACGCGATGCACCACTCTGGTTGCTTGATGAACCAACATCACACCTGGATCTTAAACATCAGATCCACTGTATCCGCATGATGAAAGTGGAGTCCGGTAAAGGCCGCACCGTTATTGCAGTGCTTCATGATCTTCAACAAGCACTGGCTGTGGCAGATCAACTGATTCTTATTGATGGCAAAGGCGGTGCAGAATATGGTGATGCCAGTCAGTTTTTTGAGAGTGGAACACTGGGTGCACTATTTGATGCCCCACTCATGCAGCAGGGGGGTCTGTTGATTCCGGATTACGGAGAGCTTCGATGAAGGCACGCGATAAGCGACAAGGCGTCGTGCTGGTGCATACCGGCGAGGGCAAAGGAAAATCATCCGGTGCATTCGGTGTTGTTTTCCGTGCTGCTGGGTGGGACCTGAAAGTATGTGTCATTCAGTTCATCAAAGGTAAGTGGAAAACCGGGGAGCAGAAAGCAGCCGAGAAGTTTGACAATATTGAGTGGCACACGCCGGGTGACGGCTTTACCTGGAACACACAGGATCCGGAGCAGGATATCAAAACCAGCCGAAATATCTGGGATCTCTGCAAGGAAAAAGTGCGGTCGCATGAATTTGACCTGATACTCTTCGACGAGATTAACTACTGCTCAAGCTATGGCTGGATCACAGGTGCCGAGATTGCTGAGTTTATCCGAAGTGAAAAGCCGGAATGGATGCATTTGATTCTCACCGGTCGTGATGCACCCGCTGAAATTATCGAAGTAGCCGATACCGCCACCGAGATGAAAAAGCTTAAGCACACCTTCGACCAAGGCATCGCCGCAGCTCAAGGAGTTGAGTTTTGAATATCCTGCTTGCACATGGGTCATCAGATTCACGCCATGCCGAGCAGGCCAAAGCACTGGCTATGCAGGCCTCTGAAATACTGAGTGAGAAGATTGAGCTGTTCTTTTTAAACAGTGAGGCACTGCCAGATGGTGCATATGTATTGCCGCTTCTACTGGGTGAAGGGTGGCATGCCCGCAATGACATCGCTCGCCTCTCTGAAGCATCGAACTGTGTAATGTTGCCACCACTATCAAGCCATGCGATTGCCGTTGCCTGTATGGCTGGAGATCTGGCCAAAGAGGCATTGAGTGGCGACTGCAGTGTGATTTTTGCCCTCTACCACTTTGAAGGGTTTGAGACCTTGATGCATGCATTGGACGGCATGCGGGCACGGTTTCCAGAGATGGAGAGGGTGGATATGTACGCCTCCCCAAACATCACAGAGTCTTTGGCACAGTGGCAAATAGATGGCGTGATGGATATCGTGGTGCAGCCGATGATCATGTTTGAGGGGAAAACAATGGAGCATATCCGCAGACAAGTGGCAGAATCAGAAAGCAGTGCACTGATGGGCCCAGTACTCTCATCGCATGCGGCCTTTCCCGCCTTTATTGCAGACTGTTTCAGGAGCAGATGTTGAAGCTTGATACCCCACTCAAACCGGGCGAAGTTGCACTCGTAGGTGCCGGCCCAGGGGCAGCTAGCTTGCTCACACTTGCTGCAGCAAAACTGATCAGCAACTGCGATGTGATTGTGTTCGATGCGCTGGTATCTGATGAGGTGCTCAACATGGCCGCAGTTGACACCGAACTTATTGAGGCGGGCAAGCGCGGCGGCAGGCCCTCGGCCAGTCAAAGTGATATTTGTGAAACACTGGTGACCCTGGCACAGGCAGGAAAGCGCGTAGTACGCCTAAAAGGGGGAGATCCATTTGTGTTTGGGCGTGGCGGTGAGGAGATACATGAGCTTGCGCAGGCTGGCATCCATTTCCGTGTTATTCCTGGCATTACGGCGGGTGTTGCAGCGCCAGCCATGGCAGGCATCCCTGTTACAGACCGATCGGTCAATGCATCCATCGCCTTTCTTACTGGGCACGAGGCGGAAAATAAAAACCGTATGGAGTGGAAGGCCCTGGTTAAGGCATTTCCAGTACTGGTTTTTTATATGGGCGCGAAAAATCTAGTGCAGATTGCAACGCGCCTGATGGATGCAGGCCTTGCAGAACAGACGCCACTTGCCATCATTCATGCTGCCACACTGGAAAATGAAAGTACGGCCACTGCCACACTGAGGGATGCGATTAACGGTACTATCACAGCCAGTTCCCCAACTATTCTTATCGTTGGGGATGTGGTAAAAAAACAGACGCCTTGGAAGGAATAAACCATGAGTAAGCCACAAATGATGCCTTATAAGCGCCACGCTATTCTCTGCTGCGGCAAGAGCTGCGGTGAAAATGTAACACTACTAAACTACCTGAAAGATCAGGTGGTGGCTGCTGGGTTAACCGTGGGTGACCCCAATGCAGTACGTGTAAATCGAGGCGGCTGCCTTGGTGTATGCTTCGAAGGACCCATCATGGTCGTCTACCCTGAAGGCATCTGGTACTACGGCTTGAATGAAGAGGCAATCGACCGCATCGTAGAAGATCACTTCCGTGATGGAAAGGTGGTCGAAGAACTCTCGTTTTATCAAATGTGACCGATTTGATCAGCATATGGTCATTTCTGGCACTGCTTGCTATCCTGCGCGCCGAATTTGTAAGTGAGGTAACCACCCATGGCATTTGTCGTCACCCAACTTTGTAAGGACTGTGTTGATACTGCATGTGTTGCAGTATGCCCGGTTGACTGTTTCTATCAGCCGAAAGAGATCAACGATGAGACTCCAAATATGCTCTTTATCTCACCAGAAGAGTGTATTGATTGCGCAGTCTGTGAACCGGAGTGCCCATGGGAAGCGATCTATCCTGAAGAGGATGTGCCCGAGGTCTTTGAACCCGACCTTGCACTGAATGAACTGTGCGACAGTGAGCGCGATCTGTTTGACCTCGCTGAAGTGAAAGATCATGAGCCGCCAACAGCAGAAGAGGTTGCTGACAACAAGGCCAAATACGGCCTCTGATTTCGGTAGAATCAAACAGCCTTCAACGCATGTGCCGGCAACTGCACATGCGTTTTTGTTTTTATGACAGTGCATAATAATTTACCCATCAACGGCATGGCCTATGAAGAAGTAGTTGAGCTCTGCAAAAGAGCCAATGCCAAGCCTGTGCATGCCGAACGCATCATTGCCTCCATATTTCGCCGCTACAGCAGTGACCTTGATGCCATTGCTGATCTTCCCTCTTCCCTTCGCCACTACCTTGCTGAGCACACGCACCTGTTCGAACCGGAGTGCAGTGCCCTGCAACAAGCAGAGGATGGCACCCGAAAGTTTCTATTGAAAATGAGCGATGGGAAAGAGGTGGAGAGCGTACTGATTCAGGGCTCAGGCCGATTGACGCAGTGCATCTCCACACAGGCAGGCTGTGCAATCGGCTGCGCCTTCTGCCTGACTGCCACAGCTGGGCTGAATAGAAACCTTACCACTGCTGAAATGGTGGCACAGGTGATGGCAGGGCAAAATATCAGCGATCGAAAAGTGCGCAATCTTGTACTGATGGGCATGGGTGAGCCGCTGCATAACTACGATGCAGTTGCAAAGTTTGTACGCATTGCTGCCGATCCAAAGGGGATGGCTTTCTCCCCTAATCGCATTACTCTCTCTACCTCGGGGCTGATACCGGGCATCTACCGCATGATCGAAGACACGCTTCCGTGCAATCTGGCTATATCGCTCAATGCCACAACCGATGAAGTACGAAGTCGTATCATTCCAATTAACCGAAAGTACCCACTGAACCAGCTTCTACAGGCGGTGCGCGACTATATTGCGGCGCGTGGCAACAAGCGTGTGCTGATCGAATATGTACTACTGGGCGATATTAATGACACTGCTGAAGATGCAGGGCGGTTGATTGAACTGCTTGCCGACATGAAGTGCACCATCAATCTACTCCCCTTCAATGCCTGGCCAAGAGCAGAGTTCAAAAGGCCATCGGATGATGCTGTTTCAGCATTCCGAAATAGCTTGGTTCAAGCTGGAATTGTTGCAGTTGTACGTGAATCACGCGGTCGAGATATATCTGCTGCTTGTGGGCAGCTGAAAACAGAGGCGACAAAACAGGCCTCCTCCTAAAGGGGTTACAAGAACTCCAGATTCAACCTCTGAATATGCGCCAGTGAACGCGCAAACCTTGCCCAGCTCCACTGCCTGCCAGGATCCCACTTACGCCCCGGTGCAATATCGCTATGACCTACGATACGCTCTCGGGTAATAGCAGGGAACTTCTGCATCAATTCCCTGCAGAGCCGTGCGGCCTCACGGTATTGAGCCTCTGTGAACGGATGTTGCTCATCGCCAAGCATCTCTACACCAATGCTATAGTCATTACAGCAATCGCGACCCTGCCAACTTGAGGCCCCAGCATGCCAAGCCCGCTGCATACATGGCACAAACTGTGTAACAGCACCATCACGATCAATCACAAAGTGTGCCGACACTCTGAGATCTTTAAGCTCAGAAAATGACCGATCTGCATCGCAATCCAACGTCCCCATGAAAAGCTCTTCGACATATTGCATGTCAAATGCTCCTGCCGGCACACTCATGGCGTGCAGCACAATCATATCTACGTCAGTTTCGCTCGGGCGACTATCCTGATGTGGCGAATCCAATATCTGCATCGCCTTATCATGGTCACTCTCTACAGCGATGTCATGCCTCGGTATGGGTGTCGCAGAAGATTGCACCTTTATTCATTTTAGGAATCAGGCACAATTTCCAGATGCAGAGTAGCGCACTACAGGAAAATGCCCGCCTGATGAAAATGGCGACCTACGCTTCCACATCAGTCGCGCTTGTTCTTATTCTTTGCAAAGTCGTGGCATGGCTGATGACCGACTCGGTCAGCCTGCTTGCTACCCTGATCGACTCCTGCCTTGATGCACTGGCATCTATTATCAACTTGATTGCGGTTCGGCACGCACTGGCTCCGGCCGACAAACAGCACCGCTTTGGTCATGGTAAAGCGGAGGCACTGGCAGGACTTGGGCAAGCCACCTTTATCACGGGCTCAGCTGTTTTCCTAGTTCTTGAAGCTATTGCACACTTCTTGCACCCACAGCCAGTTGAAGCCATACAGGTTGGTGTTGGCATCATGATTATATCCATCGTTGCCACATTTGGTCTGCTGATGTTCCAGAAACATGTGATCAACAAAACAGGCTCGACTGCCATTAAGGCCGATCACCTGCACTACAAAACCGACTTGCTTGTTAACGGAAGTGTCATAGCAGCACTCCTGCTCACCACCATCTGGACAGGGTTTGATCCGCTCTTTGCACTGATGATTGCTGCCTATATCCTCTACAGCGCTTGGGAAATCGTACAGGAATCGCTCGCGCTTCTGATGGATCAGGAGATGCCCGATGAAGAGCGTCAAAACATTAAAGCCATTGTGCATGGTCACCCTAAGACCCGCGGCATGCATGATCTTCGCACGCGGAAATCTGGGCTAACCATCTTCATTCAGTTGCATCTTGAGCTGGATGATAACCTCACCCTGATGCAGGCACATACCATTGCAGATGAAGTAGAGGAGTTGATTCTTTCAGAGTATCCGGAAGCTGAGGTCATTATTCATCAAGATCCAGCCAGCCTTACTGAGACACATCCAGATTTTTCCTAGCGCTTAGGTGCTAACGCTCCAGACGGTACCACTGCGCTTTTTTCTGCTGCCAAAATTCGCGGTACTCCAAGTCAGTGACTTCGCCATCGCCATCCACGTCCATCTGCGCAAATCGCTCTAGCGCCCGTCCGCTTACCATCTCCACATACTCCTCGATCGACACACCATCACTGGCATCCTCATCAAGTGCCATAAAGCGGTCGACAATCTTGTCGGTAGCGGTTTTTGGCTCAGCCCATAATGTGGAAGCTGTTAGAAAAAGTATTAGAAAAGTTATCAAACGGGCAGTCATAGGCACCTCATATCACCATTTGCCGATAACGATGGCTGACGGCATCATATCCAAATTAAATTCAGCAGGCGAGGGGAAACATGAAAGCCTATCTCGATCTAATGCGCCATGTGCGTGATCACGGCACCCAAAAGGGCGACCGTACCGGCACAGGTACAAAATCGCTGTTCGGTTATCAGATGCGTTTTGACCTATCGGAAGGCTTTCCACTGGTTACTACGAAAAAGGTGCATCTCAAGTCAATTATCCACGAACTCCTCTGGTTCCTGAATGGTGATACCAGCACCCAATATTTGAAAGAGAATGGTGTCTCAATCTGGGATGAGTGGGCTACCGAAGATGGCTCGCTCGGTCCTGTTTATGGCTTTCAGTGGCGAAACTGGCCTGCACCTGATGGCAAATTAATTGATCAAGTGGCCGAACTGGTTGAGCAGATCAAATCAAAGCCCAACTCCCGACGCCTGATCGTGTCTGCATGGAATGTCGCCGACCTCCCAAATGAGTCTATCTCACCACAAGCCAATGTAGCCAATGGAAAGATGGCGCTCGCTCCATGTCACGCTTTTTTCCAGTTCTATGTCGCCGATGGCAAGCTCTCCTGCCAACTCTACCAGCGCAGTGCCGATATCTTTCTCGGAGTTCCATTCAATATCGCCAGCTATGCGCTGCTAACAATGATGATTGCACAGGTATGCAATCTTGAACCAGGTGACTTTGTTCACACCTTTGGCGATGCACACCTCTACTCCAACCACATGGAGCAGGTAGAAACACAGTTGGCCCGTGAACCACTTCCGCTTCCGACCATGAAGATCAATCCCGACGTTAGGAATATCTTTGATTTCAAATATGAGGACTTTGAGCTAATCGGCTATGAAAGCCACCCGGGTATCCGTGCCCCGATTGCCATCTGATGGAAAAGCCGATGCTTTCTCTCATCTGGGCTATGGATCGCAACCGCCTGATCGGGCGCGATAATGCGCTACCATGGCGCCTTCCTGCCGATATGGCGTGGTTCAAAAAGCAGACTATGGGTAAGCCGGTACTCATGGGGCGCAAAACATTCGAATCCATTGGACATCCGCTTCCAGGGCGCACGAATCTGATACTCACCCGCCAGCAAAATCTTCATATTGAAGGCTGCACCATCATCAATGACCCAAATGAAATAACAGCAGTCACCCCCCATGCCGAAGAGATCATGGTCATGGGGGGCGCTGAGATATATGCGCTTCTACTTGATAAGGCAGACCGGCTCTATATCACTGAAATTGATAGTGAATTTGAGGGCGATGCATGGTTCCCCAAATTTGACCAGAGTAGCTGGCACAGGCTGTTTCAAGAAACACATCAGCCGGATGAGAAAAACCGTTACCCCTACTCCTTCACCATTCTAGAGCGCTGCTAGCGCCTTAAATTTGCTTGATCAGCTCACGATTGGAGCGAATCATCGACTGAATCACCTTCACATACGCCATGCCGCGTTCAGAGTAGAGCCTTAAGCCCAGCGCCAACTGCGTGGCATCAAGTGGCCTCTGATATATGTGCTGCTCCTGCCGAAGCCTGCGAAATTCACGGTAGGCACGTGAACGATTGATATTCCGCATATAGACATGCACCGACTCCTGTGGTGAACTGAAAATTCGTACCTCGTGAGACAACCCCGACTTGCGCGCGTTTGGCACAAGACCACACCCTTTTGAGTAACACCACTGGCCAAAGAAATTATTGGCCTCGCGAGCAAAGCGAGAGCTTCCCCAAGCTGACTCAATCGCAGCCTGAACAAGAGCCAGCTCAACCGGCACGATATCTACTCGTTCCAATATCTGAGCCCAAAAGAGCGCACCTGGTCTGCTTGGAAGCCGCACCTTGTAGGTGTCCGCCACGCTGGAGAGCCATACACGCTCCTCACTGCCAATAGAGCCAGCATCATCGCGTATCACCATCAATCGCGCACGAACCTCAAGAATTCTACTATTTTCAGCCACAACATGGGGCTTCATCTGTGTAAAAAAAGCCTGTTTCTTGCGCGCAACATCGTCGCCGCTGCTTACAACATTATCACTCAGCGGCGCTCTGTTTTCATGGCCTGTTTGAGCAGTGGGAGCCTGCGGCTGCTTGGTTGAGCAGGAAGCAGTCACCAGCAGGCAAAGCAGCGCAACAGCCACCCCTCTATTCGAAATAAGAACTCCGCCCCTCATAGGCGGCAGAGTGTAGCGTTTGGCATGATAAACTGTGATCTGCATCACACATGAAATGTACACACTCTGTATCTATCCAGTGGTAGTGTTAGCCCGTGAGCAGCGATGGAAAATATGAATTTTACCAGCTTGGGCCGGAAGAGGTCTTAAAAGCGGTCGAGAGTGCAGGTTTTATCTGCAGTGCAGAACTACTGGCACTCAACTCCTATGAAAATAGGGTCTACATGGTCGGTCTTGAATCAGGCGGGCAGCTCATCGCAAAATTTTATCGCCCCGAACGTTGGAGTGATGCGGCCATTCTCGAAGAGCACATGTTCACACAGGAGCTCGCTGAGCTTGATATTACCGCTGTACCGCCAATGCGCGTTGATGGAGAGACACTTTTCCACCACTGTGGACACCGCTTTTCTCTCTATCCATTAAAGGCCGGGCGCGCACCCGATCTTGAGAGTCAAGAACAGCTAGAGCAGCTCGGTCGTTATATCGGGCGCATTCATGCTCTCGGTGCAGTGCGCAGCTTTGAGCATCGGCCAACGCTTGATGTAGGAAGCTTCGGAGATGATTCTTACGAGTTCCTGATCGAACACGGTTTTATTCCGCTGGAGCTTGAGGCGGCTTATGAAAAAGTCTCCGAAGACTTGTTGGATGGTGTGGAAGATTATTTCAATGCCATTAAGCCTTCCGTGATTCGCCTGCATGGTGATGGGCATCAGGGGAATATTCTCTGGGATATTCATAGCGGCTCCGGCACGCCTTACATTATCGACTTTGATGATGCGCGCATGGGGCCAGCTATTCAGGACCTGTGGATGTTTCTCTCGGGTGATCGAGCTAATATGAGTGCGTCGCTCGATACCCTGCTCACCGCATACAACCAGTTTTATGATTTCAATAGCCGAGAGTTAGTCCTGATCGAGCCACTCCGAGCACTTCGCATCATGCATCATGCTGCATGGTTGGCTCGCCGCTGTGATGACCCAGCATTCAAGCATGCTTTCCCTTGGTTCAATACGCAGCAGTACTGGGAAAAGCACATTCTTGCACTAAAAGAGCAGATAGCAGCCATACAGGAGCCACCCCTTCAGTGGAGCTGATCTTCACCCTCGCCGCATGACAGCAGTCACAGTAGTCTACTGCCATGGAAAAACGACTGATCGAACTGGAAACACGCATCTCCTATCAAGACCATATGATTACTGAGCTCAATGACGTGATAGCGCACCAGCAAAAGCAGCTTGAGCAGCTGGAAAAACGGGTGACACAACTACATGTGCACCTGAAATCTCTTACCTCATCCGGGCTTGCGCACCCTGAGGAAGAGGCGCCGCCTCCACACTACTAGGTGAGGATAGTCTGTTTCCGTATAGACAAAGCATAGCTATAGTTGTCAGATTACTAGCTCATGGATAATCGATATGCCTAAGAAACCCTGGGGCGGCCGCTTTGCATCGCCCACCAATGAATTTGTAGAAGCCTTTAATGCATCTATTGATGTGGACGCACGTATGTATGCCGAGGATATTACAGCCTCAAAGGCGCATGCAAAAATGCTCTGCGAACAGGGCATCATTACGCACGAAGATCTCAATGCCATTCTGCGCGGGCTGGATGATATTCTCGGTGAGATAGAGAGTGGTGAACTTGAGTTCTCCATCGCACTGGAAGATGTGCATATGAATATCGAATCACGGCTGACAGAGAAGATTGGCGATGCAGGGAAGCGCCTACACACAGCCCGCTCAAGGAATGACCAAGTAGCCACCGACACTCGCCTCTACCTGCGCAATAGAACCGCCGAGATTGCAAATCGTATCCGCAATCTACAGAAGGTGCTGGTTGATCTTTCGGAAGGGCATGCGGATACCATCATGCCCGGCTTTACGCACCTGCAGACGGCGCAGCCGGTCACCCTTGGCCACCATCTTTTGGCCTATGTCGAGATGTTTGAGCGCGATCTTGGTAGATTTTCGGATGCCGCCGAGCGCATGAATCTCTGTCCGCTTGGTTCAGCGGCACTGGCCGGAACAACGTTTCCAATTGATCGTGAAATGACCGCAACCACACTTGGATTTGATGCGCCAACTACCAACTCGCTTGATGCCGTATCTGATCGTGATTTCATCATGGAGCTGCTTGCTACCGCATCCATCACTGCCGTTCACCTCTCCCGTTTCTCTGAAGAGCTAATCCTCTGGATGAGTGCACAGTTTCGCTTTATTGACCTGCCCGATGCCTTCTGCACCGGCTCATCCATTATGCCACAAAAGAAGAACCCTGATATGCCAGAGCTGGTTCGTGGTAAGGCTGGCGGCATTATAGGTGGGCTTGTATCCATACTGACTACCGTAAAAGGGCTTCCACTCACCTACAACAAAGATATGCAGGAAGACAAAACCGCCATCTTTGATGCTTTTGACAATCTTGAAGGTTGCCTGCGTGTTTTTGGTGACATGTTGCCAGGTCTTACTGTACAACGTAAAGCGATGCACAAGGCGGCCACATCCGGTTTCTCCATTGCAACTGACCTTGCTGATGCGCTGGTGCGCAACCATGTACCATTTCGTGATGCGCATGAAATTGTCGGTCAGTCTGTAGCTCACTGCATCAAGGAAGGTATTGAGTTACATGAAATGAGCGCGGCTGCGTGCGGTGATATTGACGAGCGCCTCACCGTCGATATGGTGCGCGAACTATCAGTAGAGCAGTGCGTAGCAGCCCGTGATCATATTGGTGGTACTGCGCCCGCACAGGTAAGAAAACAGGCATCTGAATGGAAAAAGCGACTGGAGAGCAAAGCATGAGCAACCCAATACTCAACAAGTGTCTTGTGGCGGTAACTGCCGTGCTTCTTTTGATTGGATGCGGGCGCAAAGAGGCACCGCAGGCTGTGAACGACTCCGCGCTTAAGCCACAAATTGTCGACCTTGCACACACTTTTGACATTGGCCTGCTGCAGCTGGACTTCTCTCTAAAAGGCAATCCTGCCGGTGTGGGTTATCAGATTGACCGGGCTGAGGTGGATCCATACTGCAACTGCCCAAGCTTCTGGCGGCGTTATGATGAGCGCTTACCTAACCCAAAACTGCTTGAAGACCCCATCAAAAAGCTCATCACGATTACAGTAAAGGATCGTGCGTTTTTGTTCCGTATACGCGCCTATGATAATGAGGGCAATATTGGCCCGTGGAGTAAGATGATGCGTGGGCAATACACCGACCCATACGGCGATTAATCCATGAGGGGGAAATCCCGTCAACCACGCCTTGAACAGCTTGGTGCCTACCCGTTTGAGCGCCTGAGAGCACTGTTTGCAGAGTGCACGCCTAATCCAGACCTAACATATATCGATGCCGGTGCTGGTGAACCACGCCTGCCGCTCCCTGACTTCGTCGCAGATACTCTGAAGGAAAATCTCGGTGGCTTCTCAAAGTATCCATCCACTGTTGGCTCTATGGAGCTACGCGAGGTGATCGCCAACTGGCTAAAGCAGCGCTACAGCATTGCTGATATTGACCCCTCGACACAAGTTCTCTCTGCCAATGGCACACGTGAAGCGCTGTTTGCCGTAGCGCACGCCTTGGTTAACCCTGAAGGGGAGAAACATCCTTTTGCTCTGATGCCAAACCCAATGTATCAGATCTATCTCGGTGCCGCGGTTACTGCGGGTGCGCAACCCTGGCTCTTGCCCTGCACAGCCGCCAACAACTTTGCGCCTGATCTTGATAGTGTGCCGGAAAGTGTATGGGAGGAGACCGCGCTGATTTATGTCTGCTCCCCCTCCAATCCAACCGGATGGATTGCGGATGAACATTACTTTGGACAGCTCATCGAACTGGCCAATCGTTATGATTTTACCATTGTCTCCGATGAGTGTTACTCGGAGATCTACTGGCAGGAAAAACCGGTAGGCCTGCTCGAGGTGGCAGATAGACTTGGGCATAGTGACTTCGCCCACTGCCTGGTTATGAACTCGCTCTCCAAGCGCTCAGCGCTGCCCGGCATACGCTCCGGCTTCATTGCCGGCGATGCAGAGCTCATCAAACGCTTTAGCAAGCTGCGCAGCTATACAGGCCCCGCCACACCTCTGCCACTTCAACATGTTGCCACAGCAGCCTGGTCTGATGAGGTGCATGTAGCGCAACACCTGGACACCTACCGCCAAAGTTTAAAGACATTTTTCGATATCTATGGTGGTGAGATTCCGGCCGGCTCTTTCTTTACCTGGCTGCCAGTTGCGAATGACGAAGCCTTTGCAAAGGCCGCCTATACTCAGCAATCGGTCACTACATTACCCGGTAGTTACCTCGCTGCAACAGATCGGGATGGTATTAACCCCGGCTCTGGCTATATTCGTGCAGCACTTGTGGATGGGCCAGCCAGTGCAGCCGAACTTGCCCGGCGCCTTAAAGCTGTAAGAGTGTAACCCATGCAGATTCCCGCCCGTGTAGAAACAAAGCTACGTCAACTCGCCAGCAGTGGAGACACTCTGAACTGCTACATCTACGACACCGGCGAGATGCAGCATAGAATCAAGCGACTGACAGAGATCATGCCCGCCGGTGTTGAAATCTTTTATGCCATGAAGGCCAATCCACATGCTGCATTCCTTACCACAGCATATGCTGCAGGGGCCAGAGGTATTGAGATTGCCAGCCTTGGTGAGGCGGAAAAGGCGGTGGCAGCAGGTTTTGATCCATCGTGCCTCATCTACACCGGCCCCGGAAAGTCAATAGAAGAGCTATCGTGGGCGGTGAAAAATGGCATTCGCACCGTACATATCGAATCTCTGGCCGAGGCACACCGACTCAACAAAATTGCCGAGAAAGAGTGTAGAGGGCAGGACATTCTTCTACGTATCAATGCTGATTTCGATATTCATGAGGCACAGACCACCTTTTCGGGTGGCTCAAAGAAGTTCGGCATCGATGAGGAGAAGCTGCCTGAAATCTTACCCCAGATTCTGGCACTTGGTTCGCTCAATTTCCGCGGCCTCCATGTTTATGCCGCTTCAGGTGTGCTCAATGTAGGTGACCTGCTGAAAAACTGTGAACTGGTATTTGGCATGGCCAAGCAGATTGAACGCGACTTTCCGAGCGTATGTTGTGATACCATCGACTTTGGTGGTGGCTTTGGTGTGGACTACCTTGAAGCAGGGCATGACTTTGACCCCAAAGCCTATGCCAATGGGCTAAAGGCACTTATTGAGCAGTATGGCTATCAAGAGCGCACCTTCTTCCTTGAACTTGGCCGCTATCTAGCTGCCGACTCCGGCTGGTTCTGCTCTGAGATTCTGGATATTAAGGATTCGCGCGGTAAAAAGCAGGTGATCTGCGCAGGTGGCATCAACCACTTCCGGCGCCCGGCAGCACTGGCCATCAATCACCCACTGGCGGTTGTACGCATGGAGAGAGAAAGCCTGTTTGAAAAGCAGGAGTCAGTCCGAAATGAGTCAGTATATTTCGGTGGCCCGCTCTGTACGGGTGCGGATAAATTGGCCAATAATATCCATATTGAGGCCGCTGATATTGGTGATATTGCCGTATTTGGATTGGCCGGTGCCTATGGGCTTACTATGTCGAACCTGGAATTCCTTAGTCATCAGCGCCCGGATGAGATTGTCCTAGGCTAACTTTAGCCCAAAAACTGGATTGAGATCATCGAAGCGGTATACTTGATTTTCGCCAACACATTAACAACAGGAGTGATCCGTGAACCATTTACAGCAAGTCATTGAAACTGCATGGGATACCAAGAGTGAGTGGGATATGCGCTCAGCCACATCTGAGGTGCGAGATGCCATTGAGCATACGATTCAGCTCCTGGATGATGGCGGCGTTCGCGTGGCAGAGAGAGATGACCAGGGCAACTGGGTAACACAGGAGTGGTTAAAAAAAGGCGTGCTGCTCTACTTCAAGATGCACGATAATCAGGTGATTCATGGTGGGGGCACCAACTATTTCGATAAAGTGCCGCAGAAATTTGCCAGCTGGGGTGAAGAGATGTTCCGTAAAGGTGGCATGCGTGTTGTGCCACCGGCAACTGTTCGCAAGGGCGCATATATTGCACCCAAAACAGTGCTCATGCCCTCCTATGTAAATATCGGCGCCTACGTTGATGAGGGCACCATGGTCGACACATGGGCCACTGTCGGCTCCTGCGCACAGATTGGTAAGAATGTGCACCTCTCCGGTGGTGTTGGTATTGGTGGTGTACTGGAACCTCTACAGGCCACCCCCACCATTATTGAGGATAACTGCTTTATCGGCGCACGCTCTGAGGTGGTAGAGGGGTGCATTGTCCGCGAAGGTGCCGTGCTCTCGATGGGTGTTTATATTGGCAAGTCCACGCGTATCTATGATCGGGAAACCGGCGAAACCTACTTTGGCGAAGTGCCGCCTTACTCTGTGGTTGTATCCGGCTCCATGCCGGGCAAATCCGGGGGGCCGAACCTCTACTGTGCAGTCATTGTGAAAAAGGTGGATGAGCAGACCCGCTCAAAGACTGGCATTACCGAACTGCTGCGCGACTAGGCATATCCCACCACTTGCCGCTCCTGGCTACTCACCCTCTAAATCGGAAATAGTGGTGGGCACCTGAATTCGATCGCCCGCCTCTCGGCAGTTGAGTGAAAAAAGCCCGCGTGGACAAGGGCCGGAAAGGCAATCGCCACTGAGCGGGTCAAAGAGGGCTCCATGTGTATGACAGACAAGGTGCTCTCCATTTTCTGAAAAGAAATGCCCTTCACCCCAGTCAAGAGGTGTACCTGCATGTGGGCAGTGGTTGACCCATGCCCTGTACTCTCCCCTATGACAAATCAGGAGCCCTTGCTCAGTAACTTCTACCTTCTTGCCATTGGCAAGCAGCACAGCTGTCTTTAGGTCGAAGCAGTTTGCTTCGCCCTCTGCTGGCTTCTCCACATATTGCCACTGCTGATCAATCAAAGGCCTTCTCTTCTGTTTTGATGGGAAAATAGGCGACCGCCCGTCGGCGGCCGCCAACACCTCCATGTGAGGTGTTAATCTCTTCCACTACCATTTTAGACTGAAACCCCTCACGGGTCAAAGTTACTGCTCTTCTGCGGACAGCGCCCTCTGAAAAGCAGTTGCGGCATGTTCATAGTCGCCCTTCTCGCTGTACCATCCGCCAAGGCTCTGCCACGCCTCCATACTTTCAGTAGCTTCAGCAAGCGCATTCATCTGCTCAAAAGCCGGGCCCTCCAACTGGGCCGCATATGTCAACTGGGCTCTCAACCAGCGCGTGGCACTATTGAGTTCACTCTCCCGCTTTGACTCCAGCTTGCGATAGGCATGCATGGGATCGGCACGATGAATATCAAGCAGTGCAGCAGCAATATCGAATGACTCACTCCCTTCAAGGTGTGAAGACCAGAGTCGAGCAGCCGTTTGAGCCTCACCAGCAACGATCAGCCCCAGACCATAAGCAAGCAGCACACTCTCATCATCTGGAAGAAGGCGGTATGCCTGCTTCAAGTGGCTCATGGCATGCTCAGGTTCAGACTCGGAGAGCCTGATATAGGCATATGCAAGGCGTGGCTTCAGAGAGTAGCCCGAACTCTCTCCCCGCTTCCACTCCTCCTCTAACAGCTGCACCAGTGCAGACCAGTCACCCTCTTCTTCAGCCATATCCGCCTTCCGCCTGATGGCCAGCGGCGCGCCCGGATGCAGATGCATCCATGTATCAATATGTGCCTTGCGCACCGCGATATCAGGTATTGGGTCTGCTGTAGGATCAGTCGCAATACGTGCTGCAAGCACAGTCACCAGCGGATCATCATGCTCATTCAGCATCTTCTGATCTCTGGCCCCAGTCGCAAGAACCTGCAACATCGCCATGCCCCAGTCGGGCAACATACCTTTAGCATGCTTCAGTAGCTTTGCCTCAACATCACCCTCACTGTCCAGCCACCGGGCAATGGATGTGCGAAGCCGCTTCTCACGACGTTTACGGCCGCCCATCCGCAACGACTGCCAGACTGTGCCCGGCCCGGAAAAGATGGCTCGAACAACTGCACGCAACAGCCAGAGTAGTAGCAACAATAAAACCAGAGCAATGAAAAACGCCCCCTGACGTGCCTCAAGCAGCCAGCCAAATGCCTCTATGCGTACCCACTGATCGGCAATGTCGGGAAATGCGATCAGTGCAACAGCTGCAAGCAGCACCATCAACAGCACGGGGACAAGGCGCATCACGGTGCCTCCGCTCCACTTCCTACCCAATCGCTGGCGGCATCACGCACTGTTTTTATATCTCTCTGAATCCCCGAAAAACTCTCCGGCAGGCCCAGATCAGCCACTGTGCTGCCAGCACCCCCTGTCAGCTTCACTCGCTGCATAAGCTTGCCTGTCAGCCGCTGCCACACATCATCAGCAGGCCAGTTCTCCTCTGCCAACGCATGAGCTGCATCCAACAGCTCCTCACGTAGTGACGCCTCCGCAGTCGATACCCTGCGTAGCTGAAACTGCCCCGCCATCCATGCAAGCCACGGGTACTCCGGCACTGGCACCAGATTTTCATCTGTCGGTGTCTCAAAGCTTTCAGCATGCTCCCTGAGCAGCTTCTGCCAGTTTCTCAACCTCTGCACATTGTTGTGCGCCAACTGGTACATCGCTTCAGCTTTTGGCTGCTCCACCTCACTCAAATTGGGAAGTTCCGATATCTCCCTCCAGGCAAGTTCAAGCTGGGCACTTCGACTGGCCGGATCGACAATCCAACCCAAGCGCTTCTGCAGGCTCACCTGCTGCTGCGCTTCAACTCTGCTACGCAGTGACGCCTCTGTTTCTTTTATGCTTCGAAGCTCAGAACGCAACCGCTCAATCGTTGCCTGCAACGCTTCACTCTCTTTGTTTTCTTTGTCGCTTTCAGGCTCGAAATCATGGGGTTTTTCAATAGTTGTAGCAGTTTCTTGCAGAGTGGTTTGGACAAGCGCTTCAGACTTAACGGGTTCTGGTTTGGAAGTTGCCAGCTCAGACGTAATGCTATCAAGCAGCGGCATCAGTTTGCCATTGGCCGCCAAGCCAGCAGTGATGATAATGGAAACAAGGAGAAGAAAGCCGAACACTCTGGAGAGCGTGCCTGCTGGTTTATCCTCTTTTTTTGAGCCGAGGGCTACTCCCTTTTCAGGCATGTGGTAGCTCCGTTGTTATTCGCTTTCTTGCAGCCAGCGCGCCACATCAAGCGCATGGTAGGAGAGAATCAGATCAGCACCGGCACGCTTAAAGCTCAACATCGTCTCAAGCACCACCCGCTTTTCATCGATCCAACCATTTGCCGCCGCCGCTTTTACCATCGCATATTCACCGGAGACATTATAGACCGCCATCGGCAAGCTTGTGGCATCCTTCACCTCACGGATAATATCCATGTAGGTTAGCCCCGGCTTCACCATCAGCATGTCTGCACCCTCTTCCACATCAAGCCAAGCCTCTTTAAGTGCCTCGCGACGATTGGCCGGATCCATCTGGTAGCTGGCACGATCGCCAAAGCTTGGCGTGGAGTCAGCCGCATCGCGGAAGGGGCCAAAGTAACCGGAAGCGTACTTCACGGCATAAGAGATAATCGGGATATCGCTAAAACCTGCTTCATCTAGCGCATTTCGAATCGCAGCAATCATGCCATCCATCATGCCCGATGGCGCCACCACATCGATGCCCGCCTCGGCATAAGAGACCGCCTCTTTCTGCAGGTTTAACAGAGTCGCATCATTATCGACATCATCACCATGCAGCACACCACAGTGGCCATGATCGGTATATTCACAAAAGCAGGTATCAGCAATAACACAAGTCCCGGGGCTAGCCTCTTTGGCCGCCCGAATCGCCTTCTGCACAATGCCTTCTGCATCCCAACCGCCAGAGCCAACTGCATCCTTCTCAGCAGGGATGCCAAACAGGATAATACCCGGAATACCAAGAGCTGCGACCTCTCTGGTCACCTCGCCCACCATCGAAAGTGGTATGCGTGATACACCCGGCATGCTTTCAATGGCAAGTGGTTCGCAGATCGTTTCATCCACAAAGATCGGATAGATAAAATCAGCAGCGGAGAGCGTGGTCTCTCTCACCATCTTGCGAATGGTGGCATTTTTGCGCAGGCGGCGCGGTCGAATCATCAGATCAGGCAGTGACATATAGATCTCCTCTTTTCAGGAAGGGTTGGCCTCAAAATAGTAGCCCAGTGTATCAAGCATCGCATCAAAACTAGCGCTTTCCGGCACAATCTGCACGTCAATCCCAAAATTCCCTGCCTCTTCCGCCATCATATGGCTGATACCTACCAGCAGTGGGCGATTGGCAAACTCATGTGAGCCAACACGCTGAAGGTAGTGGCGTGCAGCTTTGGTGCTCCCCAACAGCACTGCATCAATCTCGCTAGCCTCCAACATATTTATCACATCTGTTGCAGATTGTTCGGGGCAGGTTGTTCGGTAGGCGGCAATCATCTGTAGATCAACACCGGCCTCTCCCAGTGCCTGAGCCAGAACCTCGCGCCCCTCTTTAGCCCGAAAGAAGAGCAGGCTCTCCGGCAGGCCGTGTTTTTGGTAGGCGGCGATTAGCCCCTCCTGCGAGGGTTCCTCTGGCGTGATGTGAACATCGATGCCTATACTGTTGAGAGCGGCAGCTGTTTTTTCACCGACCGCAGCGATGCGCTTGCCGGCCAGAGTGGCTTTCAGATCAAGCGCATGCTCTTTGCAGAACTGTGCAACCGTACGCACGCCATTCTCACTGGTGAAAAGAAGATCGCCGCAGTGTGGCAACAGAGCTATGCCTTGCCTGATCTCATTCGGCAGTGATTCAACAGCAAGACAGGGGAAATGGATCGGAACCGCGCCACGCGCACGAACTTTCTCAGCAAGGCTGGCAAGCTGATGCTCTGCCCGTGTCAGAAGAATGCGTTTACCAGAAAGAGGAGGGCTGTTCATAAGGCAATCATGCAGCAACAGGGCTACAGATTGCAAAGCAAAAGAGGTGTGCTTCTATTTTATGGTTAGAAATTACTGCGCTGGCAGAGCTGCATCGGGGGCAGCCCCCTGCTGTATGCGAGCAAGCTGCTCCTCGATAGCAGAAAAAAGCTCTTTGCTCACCTTGCGCGATGGCGGCGCATTCACCCAGCGACTGCTGGGTGCTGCTTGCCCATGTGTACGAACCTCCAACTTGGTGATTTCAGAGCCATCAAGTTTCGCCCGATAAATACGAACAATAAAGCGGTGGCGTGTCATGGTAGAGGTAGCACCAAAGAACCCCTGAGAGTGCTCTCCTTTACGAACCCAGTCGGAGGTGATAATCCCACTGGGTGAATCAACAGACTGAACCGGGATATTCACACTGGTCATCGCATCCACCACAGCAGAAAAGACCTTCTCAGCCCTCAGGTGATAGACACGAGCATCCAGCGATATCGCCCTACCTGCAACAGCCGCCTGATACTCTTTCGGTAGAAGCTCCTCATCTGCTCTGGTAGCCACATCAGAGGCCTCTGGCAATTCGTACTCAGCCCTTAATTCAGGCGGCACATCCAGTGGTACACGGGAAGTAGCCGCACCGGATGAAGTGGCAGGCGTGCCCTGCGCATAAGCTGGGCGATCATCATGCCACTGAACCAAACCAGGCATACTGGCACACGATGCCATCAACAGTAAAAGAGGTGGGAGCAGGAGAAGGGATCTATTCATAGGGGCGCATTCAAACGGCAAAGGGCAATCCAGTCAATGAACAGTTGCCTGCGTGACAGGAGTACATACCGCCTGTCCCCATCTTATCAATGCCTCTTACTCTTATTTCAATACTCAACAAAAAAGGGGCGCCAAAGCGCCCCTTTTCCAGAATTCCGTTAGGAAATCTTAGTAAACATACTCGATCAGCAGAGTGGTTACAGTAGTAGTAGCACCAGCTGAAGTGTTGATGTTTGCTTCCAGATCCAACTCTACGTTCTGAGCCAGAGAGTACCATGCACCAAGGATGGTGGTTCTGGTATTCACGTTAGCAGTCTCATGGCTAGCGTAACCAACACGCACACCGGCATGGCCGAATGCGATATCAGAAGTTACGAAGTAACCAGTGTCGTTGGTAGCAACAGTCTGAGCAGCTACATATGGGTTTTCACCCTTCAGATGTGCGTTAGCATAGATACCGATGCTTGCGCCACCCAGGTCGCCCTGCATCTGCAGGTCAAGGCCGTACTGTTTGAAAGCAGCCACGGCGCCAACACCGCCAACTGCAGCCAGGTTGTTAGCATTATTGGTACCACCAGCGTAGTAAGCACCAATTACAGCATCAAGGCCAGCCAGTTCAGCCATAACGGCTACACGAGCGTAGAGGCTTGGATCCAGAGCAACAAAGCCAACATCGCCACTCGGGTTGTTACCAGCATTTGGGATGTTTGCAGCAGCGCCGACATAGATAGCATCGCTCGCGTAGTACGCGCCAACACCAGATACGCCTTCCTGCATCAGGTTACGGAAGTAGCCTGGGCGGAACTGAGATGCACGTGTATTACGTACGATAGTGTTGGATGGATCCTGCATCGCCCAACCCAAGCCAAGCGCATCGGAAGAGTAGAGGCCGACACCCAGTGTAGCGCCACCAAGATCCCACGCGGTGAAGATCTTATAGGAGAGAGGGCCACCAGCCCACTCGGTGAAAGCACCAATGTTGGTGCCCAGACGGCCACCGGTCAGGAGCGCAGCTTCTTCAGGGTACATAATACCAAGGTTATCACCAGCACCACCGACGTTGTCAGCGCTACGGATCTGAGCCTTGAATAGGAAAGAGCCATTGAATGCCATTGGCAGAGACAGAGCATCATCCTCTAGCAGCTCACCGGAAGTGTCGCGGTATGCGCCAAGTTTATAGTCACGACCCATCGCAGTCAGCTTAGGAATGCGCTGGAAGTGGCAGCTCAGGCACGCAGCACCAGTCTGGCGTGCAAAAGCAGGAACTGCTTCAGAAGTAGTTGGTGCAACTGCAACAGCAGAAACAGCAACAACAGCGAAAGCAGCAGCAGAAAGAAGTATCTTCTTCATGTTGTATTATCCTCGAAAGTTTATTTGGCTCCGTGGAGCCAGTGCATAATATCTTGCCCAAAGACGGGTAGATGGTGCGAACTTTGTGTGATCTGCATCACTGGGTCAACATGCCACAGCCAGCGTGTGTCATTTTGCAACACCCCATCAAGCGGCTGTTCGTGATATTACTGGTGAATCGCCTCAATAAATGCCTTGTCAATATCTGCACCCCATTCACCAGAGTACATCTGCAACCAATGCTCCGCCTGTGTCTGCCCCGAAGCCAGTACCTCCTCAAGCGGGCGCAAGAAGACCACCTCATTTTCGCCCTTGCAGTTGCAGTCGTTGATCGACTCAAGGCCACTACGCGCAATATCGAGCA
>CAZFCL010000004.1:0-23265 GCA_964517705.1 uncultured Zetaproteobacteria bacterium
GATGATTTATCGCTCATACAGCTCCCTATTCTTGTCTCTTGTGCCGCTATTTAGGCTGGCATCTCAACCACATTAAAGCACATATATCACTCCCTTCAAGTTATAGATAAATCCACGGTCTTAAAATTATCCCTATAAACCACCCGTAGCAGGTATCCATCTCCATGAAAGTAAACTATAATTATAGCGACTTGGATATGGGCCGGGTGCCTTTCACCCCTCCCTTCGGAAGGTGCCCGGTCTGAGTTTCACAGCAATAAAAAAGGCGGCCCAGAGGCCGCCTTTTTATATCAAATACAGTGTAAGAAACTACAGGGCTATATTATTTTGCCATAATAGCTGCTGCCGCTGCTGCTGCACCAACCTTCTTCACCTTCTTGCCCTGGCCTCTCATCATCTTCACTTTCTTCTCATACTTCGCAATGCCAATTGATGGTGGCACTGTGCCCTTTTTGCCATTGTCTGCAACGTCCTGCAGGAAAGCAGTCAACTTAGCCTCAGCATCCGCACCATATGCACCCGCATAAGCTGCTTTGATGTCAGTAAACTTTGGACCTGGGCTGCCTTTATGGCATGCCTTACATGAGCTTAGTGGGCCAGCAACCGCGGCTGAACCGCCCGCTACTACAAATGCAGCTGCAGCTGCGATCATCAGTGTTTTTTTCATTTAAAACGTCCTCCTCTCGAGTTTTGGAAACGACTTGCTACGCAAGAGAGTTCACAGTGTCAACCTTGAAACCCTCTTTTTAAATCTCGGGATATCAGCTTGTAGCAAGCTCCAACTGCTCACCTTCAAACTCAAAGTTACGCATGGCTGTATGCAGCTCATCCAGCGGCTCACCACCCATTGGCAACAGCGGCAAGCGCATCTCACTGCCCATCCAGCCAACTGCTGCGCATGCTGCTTTCACCGGAATGGGGTTGGACTGCACAAACAGCACCCGATTCAACTCACGCATAGAAAATTGTGCCCGGTGAGCACGATCAAGATCATCGCTACGCATGGCATTTGTCAGTGCTAACATGGCTCTCGGCACGATATTGGATACCACCGAGATCACACCCTTGCCCCCCATCGCCATAAACGGCAATACCGAGGCATCATCGCCCGAATAGAACTCTATACGCGCATCACAAGCAGCCATCGTATGCGCCAGCTGCTCCATATCTGCAGTGGCATCCTTGATGCCAACAATATTGGCTATATGTGAAAGCCTACCGACTGTTTCCGGCAAGATGTTGGAGTTGGTACGCCCCGGAACGTTATAAACCAGCTGCGGAATATGCACGGCATCTGCCACCGCCCTGTAGTGGTGATAGATGCCATCCTGTGTTGGCTTGTTGTAGTAAGGGGAGATCAGCAGCGCAGCATCAGCGCCCAGATCCTTGGCCGCAGCTGTCAACTCAATTGACTCGGCGGTGTTATTACTTCCTGTTCCGGCAATCACAGGCACACGCCCGGCCGACTGCTCCACAGCGATGCGGATTACCTGCTTGTGTTCATCAAACGAAAGCGTTGCCGCTTCTCCGGTGGTCCCAGCAGGAATCACCCCATTCACGCCAGCATCAATCTGCCTCTCCAGATGGTTGCGAAATGCATCCTCATCAATCTTGCCGTTCGAAAATGGTGTGACCAGCGCGGTCATCGTACCATGAAACATGCCTGCCTCCGAAAAGTGATGGCTGTGCCGAAACATCAACCATGACTACCTGAATCAGCCTGAACTATAACCGTTTCATCTGTTCGAGAAAGGAGAGATGTTCAGGATATCTTCTCTAGCCCCTGATATGCCTCCACCTCAACATAGACAGTGGCTGGGTAGATCGGTCCAATATCAACGATGATCCAGCTATCGTCGCGCAGGCCAAGTTCGATATCAAACACATCACTATCTCCGATCATCTCAAGAATCACCTGCGGCAATATGACCGGGCCGATCTTCTCACCCATATCATCAAAGCCGAATGTAACTGAATGCTTATCAATAGAGACAATCCGTCCATGCCCCTCGACAAAACGGGAGAAACGTTTGCCACGCAGGCGCGGAGAGACCCCGCCGCCAGAGCGAACAAAGTGGAACAGTACACGCGATAGGCGAGCCACTCTGACTGCATCCGGTGCCAGCTCAGCAATGATCTCAACAAAGTTGCGATAACTGTCGTGACCAATCCAGTCATGCTGATAGATAAATTTCACCCACGCCTGCAGCACATCAGCAAATTCCTGAATCAGCTCAGCATTGCTGGTTTCGCGAACAACAAACCAGCCGAGAAAGTCGCGTAAATGTTCGGAATCCAGCGCATCGAGCGGCAGCGTCCCCAGATCACTTGCAGGTTCAACATCTCCCTCCATAAGGTCGACCATATGCCTCTCCAGTGCCTCTTCCCACTCGGCAAAGCCCGCCTCATCGGTAAGCTCCATATCTTGAAACAGATCGGAGTAGTGGATCAGGTACTGTGCCAGCATCTCCATACACTGCTCCTCATTGGAGTGCACAGAATTGCCGGAAGAGAAGTTCGCACGGCTATGGATGAATTCATCCATGGCTCTCTGAAGTGTATGTGATTTCATACGGCGAATTGTTGCCCGAAATGGTGTAAATAGCTATTGTGCCGCTCTCTTCTGAAGACGATACAGCAGGGGAAGAGTGAGGGTAAAGCAATGCAGATCAATGTAACCAGCGTACGAAATGGTAATATTCTTGAGATCGATCATGGCCTGTGGCGTGTGATGAAAGCCACCCATGTTACACCAGGCAAAGGTGTGGCCTGTATGCAGCTGGAGATGCGTAATATCGAAAGCGGCACCAAGACCAACAAACGATTTAATTCCAGCGAACGTGTCGAGCGCGTCATTCTCAGCCAGCGTGATATGCAGTACCTTTATGCTGATGGCGATGATCACCATTTCATGGATATGGAGACCTATGACCAGATCACACTAAACAGAGATATGCTGGATAATGCCCTTCCCTATCTTCTGCCGGAGATGATGGTGCAGGTCGAATTTCATGAAGAGCGCCCACTGAATGTAAAACTACCGCAGACCGTAGTGCTCGAGGTAACAGAGTGCGATGCTGCACTTAAGGGCCAGACTGCCACCAGCTCCTATAAACCGGGGCAGCTGGAAACAGGTGCGGCAATTATGGTTCCGCCCTATCTGGAAGCTGGAACCCGTGTGAAGGTGAATACGGAAACAGGTGAATTTGTCGAACGAGCCTGATTGACCAAGTCACGATTTCTCTTACTTACGAATGCAGCCTGTCAGGGCTGCATTTTTATTTTCGGGGGTGCTCTCTGATATTATCAAGCATGCGCCCCAACACCTTGCGTGTGAGTAGAAACTCTTCTTCACTGATTTCGTTGTACGCTTGATTGAGAACGCTCATCAGCCCTGGACGAAGTGCCTCAACTGCTTGCTCCCCCTTCTTGGTGAGACAGATATGGACAACACGGCGATCTTTCTTATCACCGCAACGCACCACCAGCTTCTGATTACTTAAACTGTTAATCAGGCGGGTAATCACCGCCTTATCTTTGGCAAGGGTACTGCCCAGCATCTTCTGGGATAGGCCTGACTTAGCGCCGGACTGATGAAGAATCATCAGGAGCGCGAACTCATCGGCAGTCATAGGATAGCCGCCGGAGGCACACTCCTCTGCCAACCTCTGGCGCATTGCGTACATCAAATGATGCACCAGATAACCCAGTCCATCCTCAAATCGTTTTGGTATCGTCACACTCACCCCGGAACCATAACTGGAAAGGTTGATATTGCAAATAGTTGACATTATCAATCTTTTAACCAAACATTCATCTTCACAAAGATAGCGTTCAATTTTTTACGAAGGGGTCTAACCGAATGCCATTTTATCGAGCCATCTCTGCCATACTGCTACTGAGTAGCGCTGCATCTCCTGTGGCAGCAGAGGAGATGAGCCTAAAAGCGGCGATTGAGGCAGTGATTGCGAGCCACCCGATGCTGGAGATTAGTCGTATCGACCAGCAGATTTCCCAGAGCGGCATCCGGCGTGTAGAGGGGATGCTCGACCCGACTGTGACCGCCCGTATCGGAGGCAGTGAAGAGACCACGCCAACATCGAGTAGTTTTCAGCCCTCGGAGACCCGCTTGGGTACACTTACAGGCAGTATTGCCAAACCACTGGAGAGCGGTGGTACTCTAGGAGCCAACTTCAACTATAGCCGTACTAAACAGGTCTATGGGTCAGCACTGGCCACTCCCACTATCAATCCGGCTTATCGAAATCAGATCAATCTCAACTACCGCCACCCGTTACTAAAAGGAAATGGCCGACCTGACTATAGCCAGTCACTCATCGCTAGTGAGGTGGATGTGCGAAGTACTAACATGCAGCGACTTATCACGGCTCGTACACTGGCTCTTAACACGACGCTTGCATGGTTTCAGCTCGCCTCAGATGAGATCAACGTTCGCATTGCCAGGCAGGCAACAGAGCGCGCCAAAGAGTTGCTTAATTATCAGAAAAAACGTGAAGAGTTTGGCCTGATTGAGAGTGCTGATCGGCTTCAGGCCGAAGCACTACTGGCGACACGAAACACTGATCTTCAGCGAGCCAACGCGCACCGTGCCGCAAGCTTAAATAACCTAAACAGGCTCATGCTCCGCACTCCGGGTAGTGACATCACGCTACAGCGACAAGCTTCGGCCAACATAGATATGCCAGATATGCAAAGCGCGATGCGCACTGCCGAGCAGAAACGGGTAGAGCTTAAGCTACTTCAGACACAGTTGGAGGCAGCAGAGGCCCGGCTTGTTATGGCGCGTGATAAAGACAGTGTGCAGATGGATTTGGTCGCCGAAGTAGGCACCCGGGCACTGAATAGTGCTGCGACTGATGCAACTTTAGGTGGCTTTAGTGCCAACGACCACTACGCCTCTCTCTCCGTTGAAGTAAGTGAGGTTTTAGGGCGCAACACTGCCCGTGCCGATGTCCATAAAGCAGAGCTTCAACGTCAGCGTATTATCGCACAGCGAGCTAACACCATGAAACAGATCGGCGACGATATTGCCAATGCACTCACATCGTTAAACAGTGGCAAACCAACATTGGAAGCAGCTCGTAAACAGGCCAAGGCTGAAGATCGTAAGTTCACAGCTGAAATGAGACGATACAGAGAGGGGCGCGCCGACACCGCCACTCTGGTGCAGTTTGAGGGTGAACTGCGCAGCGCTGAACTCAGTGCCGAACTGCAAGCACTTAACCTGCAACTCGCTGGCAAACAGCTACTCTGGGCGAAAGGCATGCTGCTGGAATCACTACAGATCGAGGTCGAGTAAGTCATGAAAGCTATTATTGCCTTTTTCGTTAAGCATGGGGTTGTCGTCAATCTCACCTCCATCATTCTTCTGCTGGGCGGTATCTATGCCGGTGTAAACATGCAGCGCGAGGCATTTCCAAGTGTGAACTTCGATGTTATCGCAGTGGCTGGAAGCTACCCTGGAGCAGCCCCACGCGAAGTTGAGAGACTCATGGTCGCACCGATCGAGCAAGAGCTTAAAGGTATTGATGGCATCAATGTTATCCGCTCCACCGCCTTCTCTGGCACCATGCAGATTACTATTGAAGTTGACCCTGAATTTTCGGATAGAGCGCGCCTTGTTTCCGATATTCAACAGGCCATTAATCGCTCCGACCTGCCGACCGACCTCCCTTTTGAACCAATTATTACCGAGGTGAAATCAGAGCAGACGCCTGTGCTGACATTCTCAATTTTTGGAGACTTTCAGGATATTGAACTCAAACACCTCAGCTCACAGATCGAAGATGATGTTCGGGATATCAGCGGTGTTGCTAATGTATTTGTGCAGGGTGACCGAAAAGAAGAGATACGCATCGTTCCCAATCCAGAAAAGATGCGCGCCAGTCGTGTATCAATTAGTGACATCATCTCGCTGGTTAAAGGGTGGAATGTCAACGCGCCAGGTGGGCGCCTAAAAGAGCCTGATGGACAGAGTATCATCCGTATTACTGGTGAATTTGTGTCGGCAGAGGATGCAGGCAACCTCGTACTGCAATCCAACGAAAAGGGGCAGGCGCTTCTGCTCAGGGATGTTGCCGATGTCAGCGAATCTCTGGAGCGTCCCTATCGCTATGTAGGTGCCAAGGGTGACCCGGCTATCACCATGATCGTCATTAAAAAGGGTGATGCCGATATTATCAATTTGGTGGATCGGGTACGGACTTACCTCGACACCATCCCGGATAAGTATGGTGATGAGGTGCAGGTCAGTGCTTACAATGACTTCTCCACCATCACGCGCCTGCGCCTCGGTGTACTTACCAGCAACGGTGCCATTGGCTTGGCACTGGTACTCGCCATGTTGATGCTCTTCCTGCGCCCTGCTGTCGCCCTGACCACAGTCTGGGGGCTGCCCATCATCTTTTTTGCGGGCATTGCTGTGCTTTATGCCATGGGCATTACATTGAACCTTCTGGTGATGTTCGGCTTTATCATGGTACTTGGCCTGATGGTTGATGACGCAATCATTATCGGTGAAAATGCCACCTACCATATGGAGCGTGGACTCTCCCCCGAACAGGCGGCGATCGAAGGTACGCACGAACTGATCGGGCCGGTGACTGCGACTGTCCTAACCACGATCATCGCATTTATGCCGCTACTGTTTATGGATGGGATCATCGGCAAGTTTGTCTCCAATATCCCACTGGTGGTAGTTATCCTTCTCATATTTTCGTGGTTCGAAGCGATTTTTATTCTACCCAATCATATCCGCGACATTGCACATGCACATAAACATCCAAAAGAGCGGGCGCTCTTTATCTGGATCACAAATGTCTATTCGTGGCTGCTCGAGAAAGCTGTCAAAATGAGGTACCTGACCATTCTGGTCACCATTGCTGGGCTGCTTGGTGCATTTGCACTTGCAGGCACGATGAAATTCCAGCTCTTCCCTCCAGGCTCAGAGAGTACATTCTACCTGCGCGTCACCATGCCTACTGGCACAACACTGGAAGAGATGCGCGACAATTTAAAACAGCTCGACAGCGAAGTTCGCAAACGTATCGATCCCGCCATTCTCGAAACAACCACGATGATCGCCGGTGAAAATAGCGCTGACCAGCGTGAAGCACTTAAGCAGATTGGTGATCGCTTTGGTTTTGAGCGGGTGATCCTGATTCCATTTACTGAACGTGAGGTGATGGCATACGATGTGATGAGTATGCTAAAGGAGGAGATCCCGCCTCTCTTCCCAAATCTTGATATCAGTTTCGCCATGGAGATGCCAGGGCCGCCGGTTGGCCGGGCGCTACAGGTAGAGCTAATGGGTAGTGATGAAGCCACCATGACCCGTGTTGCAGAGCGGCTCATTACTATCCTTAACAGCACCAAAGGCGTCTATGCGGTAGAGAGTGATCTAGAGCCGGGCGATCCTGAGATACGCATTGTTATGGATCGTAAACTGGCAGCCTATGCCGGAGTCGACCTAGCAACAGCGGGCACACATATCCGGGCTGCTTTCGATGGACTTCGTGTCTCTACCATCAAGCGTGGCAAGGAAGAGATTGATGTAACCATTCGCTACCCTGAAAGCGCACAGCATGATATTAATACACTGATGCAACTGGAAATTCCCAACAAGAAAGGGGGACTGATTCCACTACATCGTATCGCCAAACTTGAAGAGCATGCCGGTACCAGCAGCATCCGCCACAAAGATGGCCGGCGTGTTATCAATGTCTCTGCCGAAGTGGATCAGAAGAATATGACCTCCAAAGAGGTCAACGATATAGTGATGCAGCAACAGGCTCTGTGGCTGGCTGAAGATGCAGCATCAGTTCACTTCAATTTAGGTGGTGAACAGGAAAAAACCGAAGAGTCAGTACAGGGGCTAATCTTCAGCTTTCTCTTTGCACTGCTTGGTATTTTTGCTGTGCTAGCCATTCAGTTTAACCGTATCGGCTACCCTATTCTCGTCATGCTGGCCATTCCCTTTGGCATTATTGGTATTGTCGTCGGCTTCTTTCTACATGGCGCGCCGCTCTCATTCATGTCGATGATGGGCTTCGTAGCACTCACTGGTGTAGTCGTTAACTCATCACTGGTCATGGCTGTGTTCATTCAGCGCCAGATTCTTGATGGTACACCATGGCGCAAGGCGATTGTAGAAAGTGGCAAACGTCGACTGCGGGCTGTACTTCTGACCGCCATCACCACAGTGGTAGGGCTACTGCCAACCGCCTACGGCTGGGGTGGACATGATCCATTTGTTGCGCCGATGGCATTGGCACTCTCATGGGGGTTGATCTTCTCCACTGCGATCACCCTCTTCTCAATACCAGCCGCACTCGGCATTGCTATGGATATTAAGCATAGAGCCCAAAAGCTGTTCGGCCGTGAAGTAACACAGAATTGATAGAGGTAATACCCTAGACTTATACTAGGTTATTATGAACGCTTTTTAATAGATGTTTCACTACACCCTTATTGCAGCACAGGTAAAATTCGTGCCGTCTGGTGTCACCCTCCCCTCCCTCCGACATCAGACACCCTTTCAAAAAGCTCCGCCAATGGCGGAGCTTTTTCGTTCGCGCACTCATTGACAGTAAACTGGCATAAATGATCTCTTCCTGTTCGAATACGGTGATGAGCACGAAAAAGGTTCGGGAAGTACAAAAAAGTGCGAGTAGATGGAAGCAGCATCTGATGCTGCAAACACCTACAGCACAGAAAGATTGCATCTGGGTACACGCCTGCTCGGTTGGTGAAGTGGGCTCTGTTGCCCCACTGATCCGACAGCTAATTGATAGAGGGTTCGTTATCCACTTAACGGTCGTTACTGTTACGGGCTTTGCCCATGCCAAGCGCCTGCTCGGCGAGCATATCTCAATCTCTTACCTTCCATGGGATCTGCCAACTGCCTTTTCCCGTTTTGTTCGTATATTAAGACCAGCACTTCTTCTGTTGGTTGAAACCGAATTCTGGCCCGGCATGCTTGCTGCCTGCCATAAAGCATCTGTTCCAATTGTGGGTATTAACACGCGCATCTCTGATCGTTCATTTCCCCGCTATCAGGCCAGCCGATTTCTCTGGAAGCGCTTCCTGAAACCGGTCTCTCTCTTTTTAGCGCAAAGCAAAACTGATGCGGAACGACTGACTGTAATGGGTATTGATGCGGAAAAGATAGATATTGCCGGCAATCTCAAATATGCAGTGACAGCTCCGGATGTTGATGCAAGTACACTACGCGCAGAGATTGAGCCTGATGGCAGTCGTCCAATTTTACTGATAGCCAGCAGCCACGAAGGTGAAGAGAAGGAAATTCTCGATATGTGGCCCACATGGCACGCATCTTGCCCTAACCTGTTAACAGTTATCGTGCCGCGGCATCCACAGCGCTTTGAGCAGGTGGCGGAAACTATCCGTAACCGTGGGCTGAAACTTGCACGCTGGTCGGAGCTACAGGGCAACAGCCCAACGGATACGGATACCGATGTTATTCTGATCGATGCCATGGGTGTACTAGGTAAGCTCTACACCATTGCCGATGCAGTGGTCATTGCTGGTAGCCTTACCAATATTGGTGGGCATAACCCACTGGAGGCTGCCATCTGTGGTCGTGGTGTGGTCACTGGCCCCCATATCCAAAACTTCAGGGGTATTATGTGCGAGATGCAGCGCGAACATGGCGCTATTGTCGCTAATCATCATCGCGAACTGGAAGAGGTCATTGAGCGACTCCTGACACATCCGGATGAACTCAAAGAGCTCAACGCAAGTGCAGCACTATTCATTCGTGACAGGAAGGATGTACTGGAACGAATTATGACTAAAATTGAACCCTGGCTACCAAAGGTGCCATCCCACCATGAATAAGCTCTACAGATGCATCGAAGGCATGTGGTGGTCAAAACACAAACCACCGCTACTGCTACGAATGCTTGAGCCTCTCTACCGAATTATTAGCAGCAGAAAGCTCAAACAACGAACTGAAAAAAGAACAACGCCTCTGCTACCTCTTATTTCAGTCGGCAACATTACAGCCGGTGGTAGCGGCAAAACCCCCTTTGTGATCTGGTTGGCGCATGCACTAAAAGAGAAGGGATATAGCCCTGTTATCCTCTGCCGTGGAGATGGGGGTAGTAGCTCAGCACCAACTATTTTGGATGATCAATCAGACCCTGCTCTGGTTGGTGACGAGGCATGCTTGCTTGCCGATAGCTCCGGCTGCCTAGTCATTTCCGCAAAAGATCGCATTGCCGCGTGCCAATTGGCAGAGAGCCTTGGGGATATCATCATTCTTGATGATGGCTTCCAGTATCGCCACCTTGCTCGTGTGTGTGATATCGTTCTTGTGCCAGCCATAGGCACCGGAAATGGCCACCTTATTCCAGCAGGCCCCTTGCGTGAAAGCCCCGAAGCGCTGGAACGAGCTGATATCGTTGTAAGAACAGGAAGCAGGCAAGAGTTGGACCAATCGCTTCCGCTAAGTGTAAATCGTGAATGGCAATGGCAGAGCAAAGCCGAGGAGCTGACCAATCTTATGAACAGCGGCGCTACCCCCCCCTCCTCACTGCACGCAGTAACGGCTATCGCACGACCACAGCGCTTTTTTGACAGTCTAACCACCAGCGGTTTTAAACTCTCCGGTACAAGCTCTTTTCCAGATCACCACCCATTCAAACGCAAAGAGGTCAACGACCTCCTGTGCCACCCTGATGTGGTGATAACCGGTAAGGATGCCGTCAAACTCACACCACTCTGGCCAAAAGATAGAGCTCTCTGGATGCTAAAACTGGAGGGAGACGGTGAAAGCGGGCTGGTTGAAGCCATATGTTCAAGGCTACCCTCTCAAACATAAAAGCCACCTTGCTAGGTGGCTTTTATTATGGCTCTTTGAACAGATCAGAATCTATCGAGAATTTTCTCTTTCACTGAAATCTCGGAGCGATCACGAACAGAGGCCATCCAGCGTGCAAAACGCGCCTGGCCTTTGACTTGAGCAACCTGTTTGGCAATTGCCTTGCGCTTGGCCCCAAAGTCCTTTTCATCCGGTGCGATCACCTGCTCTACACGCACCACAGCAATACCTTGCGGTACAGCAACAGTTCGATCCGCCCACTCACTCTTTTCGGCATGGAAGGCCTGTGCCAATAGCTCAGGTGTTAACCAGCTGGCACTATCACCCTCGCCACTACTGCGAACCGGTTTGGAGATAAACTTGGCCTGGCCATATTTCTGTGCCAGCTCATCCAGTGCTTTGCCTGTCGTGCTACGAATCTCATCAGCTAATTTAACCGCCTGCTTATATGCACGATCACGGCGTACATCTTCAAGAGCGCTGGCGGCCACTTTGGCGAAATCGATTACCTCTGGATCAATACGTTCAAGCACCTCGAATGCCACGTAGCGTCCATTGCCTGACTCAAAAATCTCAACTGCCTGACCTGGCATCGTTGCAAATACCCTAGCTCTTAACTCGGAATCAAAAAGCAACGGGTGGGCAACTGCTTCGTCAATGCTAACCGGTTTAATCTCACTCACCTTCAGGTTGAGAGAGTTTGCTGCTGCTTTGAGTGAGTCCTCCATGCCAAGTGCGTCATCAAGATCACGGGATATCTGGTAAGCCTCATCTGCCGCACGTGCCTGGATTAATTCGGAGTGAAGCTCATCTTTTACACCGGCAAAGGGTTTCACAGAAGCGGCGCGAATATCACCCAGAAGAATCAGGTGATAACCAAGCTCACTCTCCACGATGGAGCTCATGTCACCTCTATCGAGTGCAAACACAGCCTCATCAAAAGTAGCGGTCATAGCACCTGCCTCAAACCAGCCCAGATCTCCACCTTTGTTGGCCGTGACATCATCAGAAATATCATCAGCCACGGCAGCAAACGACTCACCCGCCTTAATGCGCACCAATGCCTTCTCAATCTTTTCACGCGCAGCAAGGCGTACCGCTTCAGAGGCGCCATTCTCTACTTTCGCCAAAATATGTGACGCCTTGCGTTTCTCTGCCTCTGAGTAGCGGCCCTTACGCTCTTCGTAGGCCCGCTGAAGCTCAGCATCGCTCACTGTAATATCTACTGTCAGGTCGGTGGGGCTAATCTCCACGGTGTTGAGCTTAACGCGCGCTGGTGACATATGACGCTCTTGGTGCGACTCATACCACGCCTTGGCATCTTCCTGCTTAACATTTACCGATGTCAGCAAGCTTTCTGGATCAACCACAATCGCAGCAAGCACACGCTGCTCATACTCCCTGTTAAAAGCATCCCGAATATCAGCCTCTGACACCTGTGCCGAATCAGCAATAGCTCTCTGCAATGCATCCACCATAATATTGATGCGCATCTCGTTTTCAAAATCCTGTGCCGAGCCATAACCCATATTACGGGTCAAAATCTGATAGCGCTGTGGGTCAAACTGACCGGCAGACTGAAAAGAGGGTTCATTACGAATCGAAGCCAGCACCACTGCTTCTGGTGCAACAAGTCCCAGTTCAGTGGCAGTATCGATCATGATTTTCCGGTTAATCATGGTCTGGACTGTCGTCTCTTTCAGATTCAGAGAGTCGGTCAGATCTTTAGAGAACTGGTTGCCCAGCATTTTTCGATAGACATCAAGCTGACGGTTATAGGCAACATGGAACTCATTCTGGCTAATCGGACTTTCATTCACCAGCGCGACAGGTTCACCCTGTCCACCCATGAAATAGTCGCCAACACCCCAAAGTACAAATGAGAGTGCAATACCGCCAAGAATAACTTTTGATATCCATGACTGCGCCTGATTACGCATCGATTCAAGCATGATAAACCCCAATTCAGAGATATGGGAAAGGCGTTTCCTCTCCCCCTTAAAATAAGGATGGCGACACTACCGAAGCGGCGAATAGTGGGCAATGGAATTGCGCCACCAATAAAAAGAGCGGCTCTTCCGAACCGCTCTTTTCTAATGCATCAGTATCTGATGCAGCATGTGAACAGACTACCCCGAAGAGCAGCTTGTTTACATCATGCCGCCCACCAGCATTATAACATGTTGATATAATTGATATTGCAAATATTCCAGCAATTACATGTACCGCCACATGTACCACTAAGTCATGGATTTAGCTGGACAAACATGGACTATCACCCTGTAGGCTTAATCAACTTCCTGTAGCCAGTAAGAGATAAAGTTTGAGTAATCGTTATACGTTAATTCATCCTCATCAATCGGAACAGCAGCACACATAGCAGGCAAATCTGCTTCGAACTTCCGAAAACGCCTGACTATCTCTCGGCCTCCGGGAATGGTCTTACGTTTTGAGGCATCGTTTAACCAATTGCGAACGCAAGATATAAGATTCTCAGGGTTGCTTTCATGAGAGCGAATATCGTGCCCTGCAATATCGGAGATATACTTCTGATAACGGTACTGTTCTTTATCCAGAACAAGACAGTTTTTCAACTTTTGATGCTTGTCTCCAAAATGCTTTGCGCCAATAAATACTCCAAGCTCAAGGGGCATGTTAAACCGTGGTAACTCATTAACATCATCAAGCTCTGTCCTACTAATGTCATGAACCCCGAATTTACATTCCGAAATCAGATTCTGAATTTTCTCAAACCTAACATTGCCACCGTTATCTTCCTCAAGGGCACACCTTGGTATAAAGCCACAGTCATAAACAGCAAAAATAAGCGCATTTCTTAGCTCAAGATAATCATCATCGAAAGGGCAGTTGATAAATACGTTTGAACTATAAGAGGCTGCCATATTACCTCTTCTTTCTTGAGCCTGTAACAGATTTCACTGCTCTTTTAATGGTAGAGCTTCGAACAGCCCCTCTTTTAGGGGCGGCCTTCACGCTTCTGGAAGCAAGCGTCTTACCTGCCGCAGATTTTGCTGCCTTGCTTGCCTTAGGGTTGCTGAGGGTCTTTGCAGCCCTACTAGCTGCCGCTTTGGTAGTTTTAGCCATCAGTTGTCCTCATTGATGCTATTCATCCTTTTTGGGAGGGCGTGGGCTACTCTCATTTTTAGGCACACTGCCTCTAACTTGTCTTGGTGGCGGAGGAGGCGGAGGCGTTTTCTTTGAACCTGAGTCAGCCATTAGATGAACCGCCGGATTTACTTCCCCCTTTATGAGGAGCGTCCTCTTTAATAATCCTTTTAGGAGGAGGGGAAGGTGGGGTCTTTGCTGTATTGCTGGTCTGCTTATCTTTATCCGTCACCTTATTCACCTCCACTTTGATTGGATTGACTATATTGACGTTGGCTGCTTTATCAAGGTGGCTTCTATCAAGGTCACCAAAATGAAATACCAAAAATGTGGCAATTAGAGGGGCTATTGAATAGGTAATGAAAGCGTATGCCTTGTGCAATTCTAGCGAGCGTCCATCATTTACCTTTGTATTGCTTGCTGAGCAGTCTCGGTAATACTGGAGCAAATAATCATCAAGACCGTCTGAGGCTTCAGATGCTTCATCATAATATTCTTCCAAGCTTATCTTAAAATCATCGGTCGCTTTTGCATCTGGAAGACACTCATAATTATGTCCCCATAACGCCCGAAGAAAGTGTCTTGTGGCCGTAGCCAGTAACCCCACACTTACCGTAAAGCACACCCAAAAGGCATAGACTGCTGTTTGGCTCCCTTCTGATGCATATCCATTTAACAAATACCCTAAAAAGCCAAGCAGTGTTAATAGGATTGCAAATGGAAGCTGTAGCCGTGCAACTATCTTCTCTTTGAGTTCCAGTTCGTGAAAGTAAAGTTTCTCATAGAAGGAAATCAGTTCTTTCTTATTCATTGTTCGCCCCTCAGATTGGAGCTTTCCCATGTTGCGACTAAGAAAAGTGCTACAGACCCAGATAGATTTACCGCTAATTCTGCATGACGTGTAGCTGGGCGAACATTTCGTTTACCCTGTCCATGTGCATCACCAAAACGATTTCGTAGAGCTCCTAATCCTCCAACTATCGCTGAACATCCGCCCAAGATTTGCTTAAAGACATCTTCAGTGTGTTGGTCAGGTGAAAGATTCAATGCCTTAGCTGTTTTTTTATACAAGTCCGGTAGCTCTATCCGCTTGTCATTATAATCCACTTCAACTTCATCAAGAATATGCTTGCAAACTGTTTCCAATAAGGTTCTGGCAGCAGTAATTGCTCCTTCAGGGTCAGTTGCTCTTCTCTCTAACGCTTTTGACCAGACTGAATGAACACTTTCTGCACTAAAATCCCGCAAACCATTTGAGATGGCATTGTCTGCTGGCGCGGGTGTGGCACTTTCTAAAGCGTCTAATAACGGAGAAAACTCATTCCATATAAATTCCCGCCTGGATGCATAATTGTCGAACTTGTATTTAATGAACTGCCAGAATTGGTCTAAGCTTCTATTTGTCCTGACGAAACTGGGAAGCAAAGATTTTGTGTCCACGCCCTCAATAAAGTAACGGCGCAGTTCTCCGTACTCTCCTTCATCAGCCCCACCGCCAGTTGCTCTATCTACCAGCATATTTTGAAGATATTGAGCTTTCTCAAAATCGCTTTCGAGCTCATCAATCATGGTCATTCCGGCGCATCAATGATGAACGTCTCAACGAAGTCCATGATTTTATCCAAGGCTCGCTGAGCCAGTTTCTTGCGCTGAAGCAGCTTCGGCTTGTTCAGCATTGCCCCGACAACACCATCCCTCAGTGGGATAATTTCAGTGAACAGGTACTGATTGATAATTCCCTCAACCTTCTCAACGTCCAGAGCCTCTTCTTTACAGATTTCAGACAGAGCATCCTGCCTCTCCTCGTTCCAGTATTCACTGAATGCTTCCGCTACAGCATCGGCATTTTCCACTTTGGGCAGGTTCTCTTCGATGAATTTCTCGATGAGCTTGCGTTTGCTGCGTAGCTGGGCTTCACCAGCCACCAAATCGAGAATGGCTTTACGTTGCTTGGCAGCTGTATCTTCATCCTGCTCTTTGAGCTTGGCGAGGAGCTTCATGATGTAGGCCACATTGATTTCATCTCGATGGATAAGCTCCAACTCAAAGTCCACATCCTCCAGAATGGAGACCTTCTCCTTCTGGTTCGCGCTTTTAACCTTATCATACAGATCGAGATACTTGCTGCGGTAGTCATTGAAAATCTGCTCATTCATCGCCAAATCATCAAAGCTAAAGTCTGCAAAGGTAGTGAGCACGTTGCGGATGCGTAGTAGTTCTCGGAATGCCTTGATAAAGCCCAGCTCGTCATCTTCTGTCATTAGTACATCAACCGAATCAACGGTTGGGGCTATCCCCAGCAATCCAGCAAAGGCTTTGTTGAACTGCCGCACATACTCCTCGTAGGGCTGCATGGTGATGGTCTCTTTCGCACCCTTGTTCGAGAACAGGGCAATTGCAGCATCAGTCGCTTCCTTCAGGTTACGGAAGCAGACGATGTTTCCCTGAGATTTCTTCTCGTTGAGAATACGGTTGGTTCGCGAATAGGCTTGCAGCAATCCATGGTGTTTCAGGTTCTTGTCCACGTACAAGGTATTCAGTGGTTTGGAATCGAAGCCGGTGAGGAACATGTTCACCACCAGCAGAATATCTATCTGCTGTTCCCGTACTCGCTTGCCGATATCGTTATAGTAGTTGTAGAACGATTGGCTGTCCTTGGTGGAGAACTTCGTGCCGAACATCGCATTATAGTCAGCAATGTATGACTCCAGTTTATCACGGCTATGTTGGTTTACTGTTTTGCCTTCGCTCAGGCCATCGAGCGGGTCAATCTCAATCAGACCATCGGCATCCTTATCATCTTCATTGGCTGTGTAGCTGAAAATGGTAGCAACTCGTAGCTGGTGCTCTCCTGCATCCTTCTTGGCTTTGAACAGGTCATAATAGTTGGTCAGCACATCCACGCTGCTGACGCAGAACATGCCCGTGAAGTCTCTGGCATGCGTTTTCCGACCATGGTTGGCAATGATGTAGTCGGTGATTTTCTCCAAGCGAAGAGGTGACTCCATCAGCTCCTTGGTATCCACGCCTTCCACTTCGATGTCGATATTGTTGGGGCTATCATCCTTCTGCTTGTAGCGACCTACATACTCGATAGAGAACTTCAGCACGTTCTCATCACGGATAGCATCGGTAATCACATATTTATGCAACTGGTCGCCGAAGAGGTCTTTGGTTGTACGCTTGCCGTGCTGATTCTTGGCAACGTTATCAACAAAAATTGGCGTGCCAGTGAAGCCGAACATCTGCGGCTTGTTGAAGAATGCATTGATACGTTTATGTGTATCTCCGAACTGGCTACGATGGCACTCATCGAAGATAAAGATAATCCGCTTATCCTTTAGCGGCTCCATCACCTTCTCATAGCGCTTCTTGCTGATTGCTGTGTTCAGTTTTTGCAGGGTCGTGACAATCAGCTTGTTATCACCGCCCAGTTGCTTAACCAGCGCTCTCGTATTGCTGGTACCATCCACGCAACCTTTGGAGAAAGCGTTGAACTCCTTGTTGGCCTGGTAATCGAGGTCTTTACGGTCAACCACGAACATCACCTTATGCACTTTCGGCAAGTCCATCAGTACCTGAGCTGTCTTGAATGAGGTGAGTGTTTTACCGCTTCCGGTGGTGTGCCAGATATAGCCGTTGTTTCGGCTGTGCTTCACCTTCTCAACTATCGCTTCCACCGCATAATATTGATACGGGCGCAGCACCATCAGCACTTTATCGGTCTCATTGAGCACGATGTATTTGCTTATCATCTTGGAGAGATGGCACTTCTCCAGAAAGTCCTTGGCAAAGGCATCCAGCCGCTTGATTGGGTGGTTATCTTCATCCGCCCAGTAGAATGTCTGCTTGAACGACTGCTTCTTGTTGTTGGCGTAATACTTGGTATTCACACCATTACTAATCACGAAGAGCTGCACATACTGGAACAGGCCATGACTCGCCCCGAATGAGTGGCGCTGATAGCGGTTGATTTGGTTGAACGCCTCTTTGAGTTCAAGACCACGCCGCTTCAGCTCGATTTGCACCAGCGGCAGGCCGTTCACCAGCAGGGTTACGTCATAGCGGTTCTTGTAGCTGCCCTCGATGGTGACTTGGTTGGTAACCTGATACTCATTCTGGCACCACTCATCCATCTCCATGAAGTTCAGATAGAAGCTCTCACCGTTATCGCGGGTGAGGCACATCTTATCCCTGAGAATCTTCGCACGTTCAAATACATTGCCCTTATCCAAGTGATGAAGAATTTGCTGAAACTCAGCATGAGAGAAGGTTGCCTGATTATGCTTCTCAAGCTGTGCTTTCAGATTCTCCCTGAGCGCCATCTCATCAGGGATAGAGACATACTCATAACCCAGCGTACCAAGTTGCTCAATCAGGGCATCTTCTAAGGCCTGTTCGCTTTGAGTCGCTTTAGACACAGCAAATCCATCCGTTCACATTTATGGGCATTGAATGTACCTCATAATAGCTATAATCGCGCTTAAAAATGCCAAAGATGTTCCAATGATAAACTTCCAATGAGTAATGAAAAAATGCTTGTATGGGCTGACCAATTCTCTTGCTTTTATAAAGCCCTTCTCTGTTAATGAGTATGTCCACGGTGTTTCTGATTGCTGCGCGATAAGTTCTTTATCCTTCAAGTTTCTGATGTACCTAGCATCGACATTGTTCAGCACATCAATTGGCGTCTCTAAGGTTTCTAACCCTTCCCCATACAATGAGGAATCAAGGCTATTAAACTTGAACCCTTCCAGTGATGATGGCTGCTCTCCATGAGCAGCAACATAATTCTGATAGATAGTAATTAGCAGCTTATCTTCAAGTTTTTTATGATAGCGGTTGCCCATCTACGTACTCACACAAACATCTGCTGGAGCAGGCCTTTCTTGAAGGCTATGGCTTGCTCATGCTGGGATGCCACTTGCTCGATTTTGGTATCAATGGATGTGAGGAAATCTGCGACTTTGCGCTGCTCCTCAACATCAGGAAGCTGGACTTTCACCTTCGCAATATTCCCTTTGGAAATACCCAGCACTGAAATGCCCTGAGCCAGTCTCATTATCTGCAATCGAACTGATTCCACTTGCATCAAGTAACCCAAGAAGCCACCTACAACTCTCCCTTCTTTGGGTCTGGCAAGATATGTATGCAACCCAGCCAAAAGCCTCTTTCCATCAACATCAATAATCTCGATAGCCTTGCCTATGTCTTTGTAGTCTTCAGAAGCATCAGCAATGACTAAATCTCCTGCCTGACAGAAACAGTCCTCGGCAACCTTGCTTATATCAATGTCGCCATTGATATAAGGGACATCTTCATTGCCTAAATGAAAATTGAACTTGAACTTGGTATGTATGTCTCCGTAATGGATATTATACACCTGCCCATCTTCGTAGTTCATGGCATCTCTTGAAAGTGAATTGGTGGATTTGAATTCAACCACATCCCCCAACCGTTTCTCTTCCCAATCAGGGTATGGCTGGCCGTTGTCATCGGTAAAGCGAATCTGCTGGGAGAAGATTTTCTGCATCACGCCTTTCTTGTATTCGATGAATAGCCTCTTCTTTTCCTCAAGCTGCTGGATGCGCTTATCCACCGCAGTGAGGAAGTCAGTAATTTTTTGTTGTTCATCTAGCTGAGGCAAATAAAGTTTTGTACTAAGAATGTCATCTCTAGTCAGGCCGGGAATCATATTTCCCTTGGCCAAACTCTCAAACTGGTGCGACTTGGTAAGTAAAAAGTGATAAATACATGCTGTCGAAGCTGTACTTGACCTAATTGCCATCAACTGTCTTCCAAGAGCCACCTTTTGTAATTCCAATAGCATCAGAGTTCCAACGCCACTACCTTTTACAGTAAAAAGGATGTCTCCTTGAACTGCGCAATTCTTTACCTTGTCCGTCCACTTAGACAGCGCATCTTCATCATTCGTAAAGTCTGATGGGCCTGTAAAATACGGGATGGCTCCTGCCGCCAGATTATATTCATCAGGAGCAAGATGAAGCCCAGAAATCAAAGTAATATCTTCTTCAAGCTTCCTTTTCTCCCAGTCTCCATCAAACTCAGAGAAACGAAGGTCAGGGATAGATTTCGTCTGGACAGGATTCATCAGAATGGAGCCTTTATACCAAGCTGTCCGCAGAAGTCGGCGATGGTGGCATCGGTTGCTTTCATATCCTGCTCAAGCTGCTGGAGCTGGGTGGCTACCGCGTCCAAGTCCACAGGCACTTCCTCTTCAAAGGTATCCACATAGCGAGGGATATTCAGGTTGTAATCATTCTCGGCTACTTCTTCGAGGCTTGCGACATAGCTGTATTTATCTTCAAACTCACGCTTATCATAAGCCGCTATCAGCTTATCAACATCTTCCGGCCTGAGATTATTCTGATTCTTGCCCTTCTCGAAGTGAGCCGATGCATCAATAAAGAGAATATCTTTCGGATGCGTGCGGCACTTCTTCAGCACCAGAATACAGGTTGGGATGGTTGTGCCATAAAAGACGTTGGCAGGCAGGCCAATTACGGCATCAATCAGATTTCGCTCTTCAATCAGATAGCGGCGAATATGCCCCTCAGCCGCTCCACGGAATAGCACACCATGCGGCATCACTACGGCCAGAGTACCGTTATCGGCAAGGTGGTGAACCATATGCTGAACAAAAGCAAAGTCGGCTTTGGTCTTGGGGGCAAGCTTGCCGTACTGGCTAAAGCGGTCATCGCTCATGTGAAGCGGATTGGCGCTCCAATGGGCTGAGAACGGGGGGTTAGCTACAATCGCTTCAAAACGCTTGTCTAAAGCGTGCTGAGGGTGCTCCAGCGTATCTTCCTGGCGAATATCGAACTGCTTGTAGTTCACATCATGCAAAATCATGTTCATGCGAGCCAAGTTATATGTGGTTCGGTTTAGCTCTTGCCCATAGAAGTGGGCGACTTCTTTCACCTCTTTGGCAACACGAAGCAGCAGAGAGCCAGAGCCGCATGCAGGGTCATACACTGATTTAAGATAACCCTTAGCCTGCCCACTACCGTTATCTCGGGTCACCAGCTTGGCGAGAATGGTGGATACTGTTTGCGGGGTATAAAACTCGCCTGCTTTCTTGCCTGCACCACTGGCGAACTGGCCAATCAGATACTCATAGGCATCACCCAGCACATCAGCCTTTTTATCGGAGAGATTGAAATTGATTTTATCCAGATGTCCCAGCACCTTGGCAATCAGCTCATTCTTCTGCTTCTCGGTTTTGCCGAGCTTACTGGAGGTCAGGTCTAGGTCTTCAAACAGGTTATCGAAGTCGTCCTGACTCTCTGTACCCATGGTGCTCTTTTCGATATTGCTGAGGATGGTTGCCAAGTCACCAAGGATGAAGTTGCTGGCACCTTCCGCATTAGCATTGCCACGCTTGGCTACGTTGCTGAACAGCTCGGATGGCTTGAGCGTGTAGCCCAAGGCTTCAACGGCCTCTTCAGCCACGGCTTCTACAATCGCCATGCCTTCTTCAGTACCATCATCAACCTTTGCATATTCAAGTCCGCTTTCTAGAGAGTTAGCGTACATTTCCAGCTTTTCGGAGAGATACTTGTAAAAAATGAAGCCCAAGATGTAATCCCGAAATTCATCGGCATTCATTTTACCGCGTAGTGTGTTGGCAATATTCCACAGCTGCCGCATTAACTCTCGTTTTTCTTCTTCAGACATCCCCTCTCCCCAATATGTATTTCCTCACTATAGAAACCCTTGGCATAATATTCCAGTTAAGTTGGAATATTAGCCGAACACTCTCGGTGCTATATTCCACCTGTCGTGGTTAAAAATAAGAGTAAGAAATTGGAAGTCGCACGAACTCATGTCATAAAGAAAAAAGCCAGCAACCACAAGGGCCACTGGCTTTCTTCATACCTTATTGGACTAAGGGCGATGGATTACATCATGCCGCCCATACCACCCATGCCGCCCATGTCACCACCGGCAGGTGCCGCAGCAGCTTCTGGCTTTGGAAGCTCCGCAACCATCGCCTCAGTAGTGATGAGTAGGCCCGCAATGGAGCCCGCATGCTGCAGTGCAGAACGAGTCACCTTGGTCGGGTCAATCACACCCATTTTAACCAGGTCGCCATACTCCTCGGTGTGGGCATTGAAGCCGTAGTGACCTTTATTATTGGCCACTTCGTTCACCACAACAGAGGCTTCACCACCACCATTGGATACAATCTGGCGTAGAGGCTCTTCAATCGCACGACGGATAATCTTCACACCAGTATCTTCATCGTGGTTATCACCCTTGACGCTATCCAGGCCAGATCGTGCGCGAATCAGAGCAACACCACCACCGGCAACAATACCCTCTTCCACGGCAGCACGGGTAGCGTGCAGCGCATCATCCACGCGATCTTTCTTCTCTTTCATCGCCACTTCAGTTGCAGCACCAACCTTGATCACCGCAACACCGCCAGCCAACTTGGCTACACGCTCCTGCAGCTTCTCTTTATCATAATCAGAAGTTGAATCTGCAACCTGCTTACGAATTAGGTTTACACGAGCCTCGATATCTTCCTTGGCACCAGACCCATCAACGATGGTTGTGGTATCCTTAGAGATACGAACTGTGTTAGCTGTGCCAAGGTCATCAATCGTGACGTTTTCGAGCTTCAGTCCAAGATCCTCAGAGATCACCTTGCCAGAAGTAAGAATTGCCATGTCTTCCAGCATCGCCTTACGACGATCGCCGAAGCCAGGAGCCTTGACCGCAGAAACATTCACCACACCGCGCATCTTGTTCACAACCAGAGTCGCCAGTGCCTCACCTTCAATATCTTCAGCGATAATCAGCAGAGGTTTGCCGGAGCGAGCAACTGCTTCCAGAACAGGAACAAGGTCACGCATATTGGAAATCTTCTTCTCAAACAGCAGAATGTACGGGCTCTCCAGCTCGCACTCCATGCGATCTGCATTGGTCACGAAGTAAGGAGAGAGGTAGCCGCGATCAAACTGCATGCCTTCCACTACATCCAGCTCAGTCTCAAGACCTTTCGCCTCTTCAACAGTAATCACGCCCTCTTTACCAACCTTCTCCATCGCATCGGCGATAATCTTTCCGATCTCGGCATCGCCATTGGCAGAGATGGTACCCACCTGAGCAATCTCTTCCTGATTCTTCACCTCATTAGAGAGGTTAGCCAGCCCATCGACAACCGCGTTAACCGCTTTATCGATACCGCGCTTGAGATCCATTGGGTTCATGCCAGCAGCAACGGCCTTCACGCCCTCTTTGGCGAT
>CAZFCL010000005.1:0-22004 GCA_964517705.1 uncultured Zetaproteobacteria bacterium
GTTCAGCGTAGTGAGCAGGAGATGCTGCGCACCCCGAACTTTGGCCGTAAATCACTAAATGAGATTAAAGAAGTACTTGAGAATATGGGTCTTGAGCTGGGAATGAAGCTGGAAAGCTGGCCACCTCAGGATGCTGCCGAATCACTCGATAGCTGAGTCGATAGGCTTAAAAGAGGACACGAAAGATGAGACATCGTAAACATCATGGCTCTTTGGGATTGCCTACGGGCCATCGCCGCGCACTTATGGCCAATCTGGCCACTGCGCTGCTAACTCATGGCCGTATTGAGACCACAGAAGCTAAGGCTCGTGCGCTGCGCCCCTACACTGAGAAGCTGATCACACTGGCCAAGCGTGGTGATCTCCATGCGCGCCGTCAGGCGCTGTCCAAGCTGCGTTATCGTCCGATCGTGGATCGCCTGTTTGATGGTATTGCTTCTGCATGCTCTGATCGAGCTGGTGGTTACACACGTATTGTGAAAACTGGCTTCCGTGCTGGCGATGCCGCACCAATGGCTGTTGTCGAGCTTGTGGATGAGATCACTGTTGCTTCTGAAGAGGTGGTTGAAGAAGGCGAAGCGTAAAGCCCCTTCGTTTTAATTTGAAAGGCCCCGACTTGTCGGGGCCTTTTCTGTTTTGGTAGAGGAAACTCAGTGTTCGATTAGTCGCTGTTTCCTGCTTTGGACTCTTTCAGGTGCGGAGCAAGGTAGAGGCTCTGGGCTACAATAAAGAGAAAGGTAATTCCCATTAGGCCAAAGAGTTTGAAGTTGACCCATGTGTCGGTATCAAATGAGAAAGCAACATAGATATTGAGAGCGCCAAGAAACAGAAAGAAAAGTGCCCATGCCATGTTCAGATTCACCCAGATATTTCTGGGTAGTGTAATGCTGCTTCCCATCATGCGCTCAATGATCGTTTTCTGTCCGATAAACTGTGAGCCAATAAAGAGGGCGGCAAAGAGCCAGTTGATGGCAGTAGGCTTCCACTTGATAAAGGTTTCATCCTGCAGTGCGATGGTAAGCCCGCCAAAGAGTGTAACCAGAATCAGGGTGATGACGTGTGCTTTCTCAAAAGCACCTTTTATTAAGCGGTGCCCAATAGTCTGAAGCGCTGATGCGGCGATGAGTACGCCGGTTGCCAGATATATGTCATAAAGTTTATAGACGACAAAAAATAGTAGTACTGGCAGGAAGTCGAAAAACATTTTCATGGTTCTGATCCATCTCCTCTATCATTTGGAATGCCCCGCCGCGCAAGCTCATCTGCGCGCTCATTTTCCGGGTGCCCTGCATGCCCTTTTACCCACTGCCAATTAACTGCATGCTTTGCTGCAAGTTCATCAAGCTGTTGCCACTGCTCCAGATTGGATACTGGTTTTTTACCCGCAGTTTTCCAGCCCTTCTTTTTCCAGTTATGGATCCATTCACTCATCCCTTGTACGACATATTTTGAATCGGAATGAATGGTAACCTGACAGGGTTTGGTCAATGCTTTGAGTACTTCAATGGCTGCCTGAAGCTCCATGCGTTGGTTGGTGGTTGCGATTTCACCGCCATAGAGCTCTTTTTCATGCTTTCCCATACGTAGCAGAACACCCCAGCCACCAGGACCAGGATTGCCGGAGCATGCTCCGTCGGTAAATGCTTCAACAACCGGTTTTTGCGTCATCTGTTTTTAGCTATCCGCATGTTGTTCGATATGCAGCGTGCGGGTTGGGAAGGCGAATTCAAGCTCCATGCCTTCAAGTAGTTCCATCACCTGCATATTCACCTCTTGTCGCACTTGAAGGTACTCTTCCCATACCTTGCTGGCGGAGAAGTAGTAGAGGAAAATAGAGAGGGAAGAGTCAGCAAACTCATCGAACTTCACTAGCATATAATCCTGATCCACACCCGGATGTTTCTTTAGAATAGATTCAATGCCCTTAATGGCTGCATCCATCTGATTGGCAGATGTGTCGTAGGTTAACCCGATACGCATCTTGATGCGCCGCACATGCCGAGCATCGATATTATCGATGACCATGTTGGCCAGTGATGAGTTAGGGACATTGACCAGTGTCTTTTCAAAGGTGCGAATTTTGGTGGAGCGAAAGCCGATCTCTTCGACCACACCTTCGAATTCGGCTGCCTTAATCCAGTCACCAGCCGTAAATGGGCGGTCCACCAGAATCATGATGGAGCCGAAAACATTGGCGATGGTGTCTTTGGCCGCCATAGCAATGGCGATGCCGCCGATGCCGAGGGAGGCAAGCAGACCGGAGATCGAGTAGCCCATATTCTGGGCCACCATGAGCACAGCAGTTAGAACAAGAAATATCTTCAGTGTTTTGCCAACAAATGGCACCAGCTGATCATCCATCGATGATGTGGTCTCTGTGGCTTTGGCTGTGAAGTAGGCACAGAGCCCTTCGATCAACCGCCAGAGGAACCACGCGCCAATTAGAATGGAAGCAACGCGCCCTAGGTTGTTGGCAAGTTCTACAAGGGGAAAGATGTCAGCGGGTGGGTTGAGCAGGTGAATAGTGGCTAATATGCCGATGACAAGCACCAGCATTCCGACAGGGCGTTCGGCAGCAGTAAGCAGAACATCATCAATTTTATTCTTTGTTTGTGATGCAATACCCTGTGCCAAGGAGCGGAACGCGGTTAGTGTAAGGCGTTGAATTACAACGGTTGCGAATAAGATGGCGATAGCAATGAGCCAGCGCGATAGCGGAATTTCCAAGAATGTAATGGTGGTCAGCTGTATCCAGATATCTTGCATGGTCTGCTCCTTCTTGCGAGCAAGTGTAGCTGAAATGGCGTCAGGCTCCATAGAATAGGTTTACGAATGGTGATTGACGCGCCTACCTTGCATTTCTATTCTGTAGTTGCCGGTTGGGCGGGAGGGTTGCAATGAATTTTCATCCTTTACAAAAGATGATCGACAGTGATGTAGAGATGTCTTGCTTGATTGGCCGTAGGGTGCGTTATCTTAACGAGGAATATGAGGTGACCGATCTTCTTCATGAGGAGGGGCTGTTAATTATCTCTGCCGATATTGCCAGCGATCTTCAAGAAGACAGCTTTGGCCGAGCTCGCCGCCTTGTTCCAAAACGGCAGAGCCTGAGGTTTCGCGATGCAGAAGGAAGGCCATCTGCAATCTGGGATGACCTCACCTTTCTTGATGGCCCTCTGGGTTGCTAAAAGTAAAATAGCCGCACCTACCCTATGACTGCTCTTCAACAACTGTTCAGCCGCAACATGCTGATCTGTGTTTTCACCGGTTTTGCATCCGGGCTGCCCCTCTATCTGCTGCTCAATCTGCTGCCAGCATGGTTGCGCAGTGAGCAGGTGGATCTGGCGACAATTGGCCTGTTTGCACTGATTCAGTTCCCCTATACATGGAAGTTCCTCTGGTCGCCTCTGCTGGATCGCTATGCAGTGCCGTTGTTGGGTCGCCGCCGTGGCTGGATGCTGATTACCCAGGCACTGCTGCTTCTTGTCATTGCAATGATGGGTGGTTTTTCACCTCAGACAGATCTATCAATGATTGCTCTTTTCGCCACCCTGCTCGCTCTTCTTTCGGCAACTCAGGATATTGCACTTGATGCCTATCGCCGTGAAATCCTCTCCGATCAGCAGCTAGGACTGGGTAACTCTGTACATATCAACGCCTACCGGGTTGCTGGGTTAATACCTGGTTCACTCTCTCTGATTTTGGCCGATTACATGGCGTGGGATGTGGTTTTTATCATTACCGCACTGTTTATATTGCCCGGTATGGCGATGACACTCCTAGTAAAAGAGCCCGATATTGCAGTTGTTCCAAAAACACTCAAGCAGGCAGTGATTGAACCATTCCATGAATTTATTGGCCGTGCTGGTTGGCGTAATGCGCTGATAGTTCTGGCCTTTATCTTCTTCTACAAACTGGGCGACAGTATGTGCACGGCATTGGCAACACCATTTTATCTGGATATGGGCTATTCAAAGACAGATATAGGTTTGATTGCTAAAAATGCAGGGCTTTGGCCTTCGGTGATCGGTGGGTTGCTGGGTGGATTGTGGATGGTGAAAATTGGCATCAACCGTGCACTGTGGCTGTTTGGTTTTGTGCAGCTTGTTACAATCTTTGGTTTTGTCTGGCTTGCTTCACAAGGGGCGCATACAGTGGTTGGTGCGCCTGAGTTGACCAGCTTGGCGATTGTGATCGGCATGGAAGCATTCGGTGTTGGGGTTGGCACAGCTGCTTTTGTCGCTTTTATTGCCCGCTCCACCCACCCTGCCTATACGGCAACCCAGTTTGCACTTTTCACCAGTCTGGCAGCAGTGCCGAGAACCTTTATCAATGCAACTGTCGGGTGGATGGTAGAGGCATTTGGCTGGAGTAACTTTTTCTTGCTTTGTGCGCTGCTTGCCGTGCCCGGCATGCTATTGCTATTCAAGGTCGCTCCTTGGAATAAGGATATTCCGAGCAACGATAGAGTGTCGGGGAATGATTGAGGTGGATGGCTCTTTTGTGTCAGTCTTACCCCAATATTTCTTGGAGAGAAGGGCTTAGCATGCACAGAGTAACTCGCTGGTTGATACCGATACTTTCCCTGATTTTGGCGGCTTGTTCTGCCAAGCATGCTGTTGATGTGCCGGAGAAAGAGGCCTCCTACGCCAAGAGTAGCTGGCAGATGTTGCCCGACTGGAACCAGGTGAGTTTATCCCCATCACTTGAAGCGCTCCGAGCAGGGTGTGCCTCCCTGAAGAAGAGAGAGCTGTGGCAGAAGATATGTGCGGAAGCAGGCTCACTTGATATTGATAACAACAGCACAGTGCGCGATTACTTTGAGACATATTTTACACCGTGGCAGCTTCGTAATGGTGATGGTACCGACCAGGGACTGATCACCGGCTATTATGAGCCGCTTCTTTACGGTAGTCGCGAGAAAAGTAAGCGGTTCCGGTTCCCGGTGTATGGCGAGCCAGATGACCTTCTTGTGATCGACCTTGCTGATATATATCCAGAGCTAGAAGGAATGCGACTGCGTGGCCGCCTGAATGGAAGGCGTATTGTGCCCTACCATGATCGTGCAGCGATCGACAGTACACATGCCCCTGTGGGCAAGGAAATTCTCTGGGCTGATGATGAGATAGGGCTGTTTTTTCTGCAGGTTCAGGGGTCGGGCCGTATTCAGTTGAAAGATGGTAGTGTGATCAAAATCGGCTACGCTAACCAGAATGGCCACCCCTATAACTCCATTGGCAAAAAACTTGTTGAGATGGGGGAGATGACAGTCGATCAAGCATCTATGGGACGCATTCGCCAGTGGGGCGTCGATCACCCTCATCGCTTGAAAGAGCTGCTTTACAGCAACCCAAGATATGTCTTTTTCCGTGAGATGCCTGCCTCGCTCAACTCAGCTGTTGGAGCGATGGGTGTTCCACTCACTGCTGGCTACAGCATGGCTGTGGATCGGCGCGCTATTCCACTTGGTATGCCTGTTTACCTCTCTACCACCTGGCCCAACTCCGAAAAATCACTGAATCGCTTAATGTTGGCGCAGGATGTTGGTGGTGCCATCAAAGGTACCATTCGCGGAGACTTTTTCTGGGGGTTCGGCGGTAGTGCTGCGAAGTATGCGGGCAGCATGAAGCAGCAGGGGCGCATGTGGGTACTGTTTCCCAACAGCATAGAGCCAACAACATTTAAGACTGCTTCCAGGTAGTGTGTCAGTAGGTTAATGCTGTTTTCTGAAGCTGATAATTAAGAGTAGGGTGACTGCAACAGATATCGCCGCATCAGCAACATTGAAGGCTGGCCAATGGTATTCTTGCCCGCCAATGCGAAGATACCAGTCAATAAAATCGACAACATAACCAAGCTGAATACGATCCCATATATTACCTGCTGCACCGGCAAGAATCAGGGTAAGCAGCCATGAGGTGATGCCGGTACGGTGTCGCTCCTGCCACCACCAGAAGAGAACAGCGGTAGCAATACCGATGGTAACACCGAGAAGCAGATAGAGGCGCCATGCATCTGGAAGGTCAGCGAACATCGAAAAGGCCACGCCATAGTTGTGGGCGCGGACAATGTTGAAAAAGCCGTCAACAACGACAAAAGAGTAGAAATCAGGCTGTTGAATCCACCACTTACTAACCTGATCAGCAATAACAATCAGCGCAAATAGAGTGACTTGTGTTTGAGTTCTTTTTTTAGTCATCAGCCTTCCTTTTCAAGTGATCTGAACGCTCCGGTTCATATCGAATGAAGTCAATATCAAGCATGGTTGAGCCCTTTTGATAATAGTGATGCAGGTCACAGATGTATCGGCTAGGAGGGGTATCATTTGCGTTGTTGTGACGCTTCTGCCAAGCAGAGATATGCGACCAACAGTGCTTTTTAGAAAACGGCCCGGGCGAATATACACCCTCCCCTCCCTCTTCGTATATTTCCCGGGTCTAAGCATTTCCTCAACTTCTCATGAACAGGCTTAAGTAACACACTGCCGCGTGCTACATTGCGCATATGGCAAAGAAGGTGGCCGATACAGCCCACACCCCCATGATGCAGCAGTACCTCAAGATAAAATCTGAGTATTCGGATTGCCTGCTTTTTTATCGCATGGGCGATTTTTATGAGATGTTTTTCGAAGATGCTGTGGAGGCATCGAAGATTCTGGATATTACACTAACCAAGCGTGGTAAATCAGGCGGTGAAGATATTCCTATGGCGGGTGTGCCGTGGCACCAGGCCGAAGGTTATCTGGCACGCCTGGTGGCTGCCGGGAAACGTGTTGCCGTATGTGAACAGATGGAGCTGCCAGATGGTAGCAAAGGCCCGGTGCGGCGCGAGGTAGTTCGCGTTGTCACTTCTGGAACCATTACTGAGGCGGAACTCCTTGATCAATCGCGCCCAACACTATTGGCATCCTGCTACAGGGCAGGTGAAACATGGGGAGTTTCTGCGGTTGATCTCTCATGTGGGCAGTGGCGCTTGCTGGAAGGAAGTGGTGCTTTGCTGTTGGATGAGCAGTTGGCCCTGATGGCCCCTGCTGAGCTGCTACTGACCAGCAAAGAAGAGGTGCATTACACTGCGCCTGTCAACCGACCAGGAGACTGGAGTTTCTCCTCCTCTGTCGCGCAAGAGCAGCTGGAGCAGCATTTTGGCGTCAGCGATTGGCAGTCGTTGAATCTGGAAAAGCATGAGGTGTTAGCAGCGGCTGTCGCCGCGGTGTTGGTCTACCTCGGGCAGACCCAGAAGTGTGCGTTGGAGCACCTCTCTCTCCCTGTGTTTGTTGAACAGAGTGAAGGGATGCAGATCGATATGCGCTCCCGCCGCAACCTTGAGCTTTACTGCTCCCTTAATGGTGACCCCAAAGGCGGGATGATCCATGTGCTCGATGAGTCTAAAACCCCGATGGGTGCGAGACTATTGCGCGAATGGATTGACCACCCTCTGAGTGATCTTACAAAGCTGAATGAGCGCCAGAATGCAGTGCAGAGCCTGCTTGATGATCAGGATACACTGAACCTATTAAGAGATCGCCTGGGTGGCGTGCGTGACATGGAACGTATGCTGACTCGCATTGTTCTGAATCGAGCATCGCCACGTGATTATCGTGGACTGACTGAGGCACTGATTGCGCTGCCTGATCTGTGCACCTCTATTGGAGACCGCAGTGGCATGTTTGCTGAGATGGTGTCCGCTATGCAGGGGATGGAGCCGCTGGCAGATGAGTTGGATAGCGCCATTCTCGAAGCGCCACCACAGCTATTTCGTGATGGCGGTGTTATTCGTGAGGGGTATGATTCAGAGCTTGATCGCTTGCGTGGGCTTGCCCACGATGCCGACGAGTGGTTGCAAGAATATGAGGCGAAAGAGCGTGAACGCACCGGGATCGCCAACCTACGTGTGAAGTATAACAAGGTGTTTGGTTACTTTATCGAAGTGTCCAAAGTACAGGCGGAGAGTGCGCCACCGGAGTACGTACGCAAGCAGACTTTAGTAAACGCTGAACGTTTTATTACTGACGAGCTACACCGTTTCGAGTCGGAGATTCTTGGAGCCCGCGATGCGGCACTGAGTCGTGAAGGTGAGCTGATTGAGCAGCTAAGAAGAAAACTGTGTGAAGCAGCCTCAAGCGTTCAGCAGGCTGCCAGGGCGGTTGCAAAACTCGATGTGCTTGGCTGCTTCGCGTACCTTGCGAAGGTTTACCGCTACATTCGGCCCGAAGTACATAACGGCCGTAGCATGAAGCTTGTGGCTGGCCGCCATCCAGTGGTTGAACACTCCCTTGAGAGCGATGAACCGTTTGTCGCCAATGATACCCATATGGATATGAAGAATCGCCGCTTCATGCTGCTGACTGGTCCCAATATGGGCGGCAAATCAACCTACATGCGGCAGGTGGCATGGATTGTATGGCTTGCGCATACCGGTTGCTTTGTGCCGGCAGAAGAGGCGCGAATTCCTTTAACCAAACGTATTTTTACCCGTGTGGGTGCTGGCGATGAGTTGGCTAGCGGGCGTTCAACCTTTATGGTCGAAATGATGGAGACAGCCACCATTCTTAATCAAATTGAGTCACGGTCACTGGTGATTGTGGATGAGATTGGGCGTGGCACCAGCACATGGGATGGTTTGGCGATTGCCTGGTCGGTGGCGGAGCGGCTGATTGCGGCCCCCGATGTATTGACCTTGTTTGCCACGCATTACCATGAGTTAACAGAGCTTCCAGATGATTTTGATGCCGCGTTTAATGCATCGGTCACTGTACGTGAATGGAATGGGTCGGTGATATTTATGCATCAGGTGGTTGAGGATGCGGCGGATCAGTCCTACGGCATCGCCGTGGCGCAGCTGGCCGGGCTTCCACGCGGAGTGATTAAGCGTGCTCGCGAGCACCTGTTCCGGCTTGAGCATGGTTCAGAGTTGGCGGCCGAGAGCGGCAAGCCGCAACTGGGGTTATTTGCCGTCGCCGAGAAGAAGCAAGTAGAGCGTGATTTGGATCGATTGCGTGAGCTTGAGAATTTATTGCAGGATGTCGATGTTGAGTCGATGCGGCCAGTTGATGCGCTGATGCTGCTTGATCAACTAAAAAACCGCGCAGACAAACAGTGAAGAAAGAGCTGAAACAGTTGAACGAAGAGGTTTCCTCTGCATTTGATGTGGGGGTCAGTGGTACAGAATTGACTCGTTTGATGTGCGAAGGTGTCGATCACCTTTTGATCAATCTCTGGCAAGAGAAGGCAAGCAATGCTGCTGGTTGCGTTGATCTGGTACTGATAGGTGGTAATGGACGTGGCGAGTTAGCACCAAAATCAGACTGGGACATCTGGTTTCTGACTGATGGAAATTGCTCAGAAGCAATAGAAGAGGAGATTCAGGTATTTCTGCTCGCCCTGTGGGACACTGGGGCGAAAATCGGACATGCTGTACGCAGTGTGAAAGAGTGCCTTGACCATGTAAAAGAGGATTGGGTTAGTGCTACCGCCGCATCTGAAACACGCCTGCTGACAGGTAGCGGCTTACTCTTCAACGAGCTACAGCAGGGACTTGACCTCTTCTTCAAAAAGCAGCGAAAAGCATTTGTTAAAGCAAAGTTGGATGAAGTAAAAGAGCGCCATTCACGTACTGGTGGTACTGCTTTCTGGATGGAGCCCGATATTAAAGAGGGGAAGGGGGGGCTGCGAGATGTGCAGGCCCTCTTCTGGATGGCCAAAGTGTGGTATGGCTGTGAAAATATTGCTGAGCTGGTAGAGCGGGGAGCAATCTCTACGGCTGAACGCGATCACTTGTTGAGTGCGCAGGACTTTCTCTGGCGCTGCCGTACTGGGTTGCACCTTATGATGCGCCGCCCATCAGATAGGCTTGGTTTTGAGCAGCAGGCTATGCTGGCAGAGAAGATGGGTTATCAGGCTGTATCACATCGCCCTGCTGTCGACGCGTTCATGAAAGAGTACTTTCGACATGTTGGTCGTATTGCCCGTGTTTCCAGCTTGCTTTATATGCATTTCCAGGAACAGCTGAACCCGAAGCTGTTTTCAATTGAAAGATCAGTGGGCCACGACTTTACCCTTGAGGGGAAGCGCCTGAGTATTGCGCATGCAGGTATATTCAGGGATGAGCCGCTACAGATCCTACGTATTTTTCGGGAGGCACAGAAGGGCAAGCGCCGCCTCTCCAGCCAAGCGCTCAGGCAGATTCGTGAGGATGTGCTACTTATCAATGATGAGATACGTGATGATCCGGTAGCACAACGGATATTCTTGAAAATTCTACGCAGCAAACGAAATGTGCACTGGGTGCTTAGGCAGATGCATGACACTGGCGTGCTGGGGCGGTTTATTCCGGAGTTCCGCGATGTGGTGGGTTTGGGCCAGTTCAATCAGTACCACGCTTTCACAGTAGATGAGCATACCATTCGTGCGGTTGGCGAGGCACGCAACTTCTTTCATCAAGGTGGCTCTGTTCGTTTGCCGTTGGCGCATGAGGTGTGCCATAAGATCAATCGTCCAGAGCTGCTCTATATTGCGCTCATTTTCCACGATATTGCCAAGGGCTTGCCAGGTGACCACTCAGAGATTGGTGCAAAAATGGCCCGTAAGTTCTGTATGCGGATGCGGCTTGATCTTGATGCCGTGGAGTTGGTGGTGTGGTTGGTAAAAGAGCACCTGTTGATGGCAGTGAAGAGCCAGCGGTTTGACCTTTCTGATCCAGAGGTGATTCGTGCGTTTGCCGAACGGGTTGGCAACCAAAGCCGGCTCGACTATCTGCTCCTGCTGACTGTTGCTGATATCACAGCGGTTGGTCCCAACGTATGGAACGATTGGAAAGGGTCGTTGCTCTCCGAGCTATATCGATCGACCAAGCACTATTTTCTCAGTGATGAAACTATGGGTGAAACGGCTGACCGCCTTTATCAGACACGTGTTCGCTCCGTTTTGAATAGTGCTCAGGGTAGTGATGAGGCCTCGATGATGCAGGCGATAGAGAAGATGTCGCGCCAGTGCGTGATGCATTTTCCGCCACGTCAGTTAATTGATATTGTGCCACTGCTTGCCAACTCAGATGGCGATACTGTGAAGTATTGGGTGGATAATGATCGCAGTGAAACACTTTTCTACATTGTTGCACGACCACGTTCAGGGCTATTTGCAGCACTTGCTGCTTCGCTAACATCAGGTCATGCCAGCATCTTGGCTGCGCAGGCCTATATGTTGAATGATGGGCGTGTGCTTGATGTATTCCATCTTCAGGGTTCGGGCGGTGCACCATTTAATGTTCAGGCCGATCTGACTCGGCTGGAGGAGAAAGTCCACGAGGTGCTTGCAGCAGAGCAGATGCCAGAACTTATGTTTGATGAGCAGTTCAAGACAAGTCTGTTGATGCGCAATGTGCCAGTGCGCGTACGTGAACTACCAAAGGCGACATTCCGTGAAACAGCCATTGAGATATCCACCGCCGATCAACCGCGACTCTTAGCACGGCTTGCCGACGCTATTGCCCGCGAAGGTTACTCGCTTCACGGCGCATCGGTTTCAACATTTGGGGAGCGCGCAGTGGATGTTTTCTTTATTGCGACCCCGGATTCTAGGCCGCTATCGGATGATCAAATAGGTGACCTGTGCGAGAAGCTTTCGAAGGCTGCAACGCTTCCGGAGGAGGGGTGAGCGCCACGGCCACTATTGATCGAGCAGTGGTACTGGCAGCAGGGCTAGGAACACGGCTGAAGTGGCTGACGGATAGTCGTCCCAAAGCACTCATGCAGGTGGCCGGGGAGCCAGCAGTTGTACATGTTATTCGCTCCCTTGTTTCACAGGGTATTCGCGAAATTGCGGTCAATGCCCATCATCATGCCGATGTATTGAAGAGATATCTTGGCGATGGCTCCCGCTTTGGGTGCCGTATATATATTAGCTATGAGCCGCAGCTTCTCGACTCTGGCGGTGGGGTGAAGCAGGCGCTTAATTTTCTGCCAGGTAATGGCCCTGTGGCGGTCTGTAATGCTGATGTGCTTACCGATTTCGACATCAGGCGACTAAGTGCTGTCCTTCCCAAGGCTGGTGCAGCAATCGGACTTGTGGAAAATCCGACCCACCACCCTGCCGGTGACTTTTCATTGAGTGGAAGCCGCGTGCTTTCGGATGGTGAATATAAGCTAACCTTCTCTGGTGTTTCACTTTGGCATGAATATATATTCGATGACTATCAAGCGGATTCAAACTTTTCGTTGGTTGAGCCGATGCAAAAGTTGATTGTGAAAGGGCACTGCAACGGTATAAAACACGATGGCCAGTGGTTTGATATCGGCCGACCGACTGACCTTATGCGGGCAAACAGGGAGTATCGACGCTGATGCGTATTTGGATCGACGCTGATGCCTGTCCGAAGGTGGTCAAGGAGATGCTCTATCGAGCGGCAGAGCGTGTGAAGATTCCTTTGGTATTGGTCGCCAACATGAAGCTCCAGTACCCCAAGTCCGAATATATCGATTCAGTGCACGTGGCTGCTGGGGCCGATGTGGCAGATGCTTATATCGTAGACCATGCTGAACCTGGTGATCTGGCAATTACTGCTGATATTCCACTGGCTGCTGGGATGATCGAAAAGGGGGGCTATGCACTGAATCCACGGGGTGAGCTTTACACTTCGGATAATGTGAGAAGGGCTTTGAGTATTCGAAATATGATGGATGAGATGCGTGGCAATGGTGTAATTACAGGCGGGCCTCCAGCCTTTAATCAGGCAGACCGGATGAAGTTTGCTAATCAGCTGGACAGGTTGTTAACAAAACATCTAAAGGAGCAAATGTGATTCTGCACCCACAGCTGGAAAAAGATTGTTTTGTCATAGGGCGATTCCCTCTCTCTCTTCTTCTTTTGATAAATGACTCAAATTATCCATGGTTTATCCTTGTGCCACAGCGTGAAGATGTCAGTGAGATTCACCAGCTTTCCGAGCAAGATCAGCAGCAGCTGATGCGTGAATCATCTCAGCTATCCAGCTATATTGAGAAAGAGTTTGCTGCTGACAAAATGAACGTGGCCGCATTGGGAAATATGGTGCCCCAGCTGCATATTCATCATGTTGCTCGCTATATATCTGACCCCGCCTGGCCTGCTCCGGTCTGGGGAAAATTTCCCGCGGCCCCCTATGCGCATAAGGAGGGTGAAGTGATATGTAGTCGTATGGCAAGGCTACTAGAGGAGTTTGGCTTAGAGCCTCTCTAGAGTAAAACCGATTTCATGGCGTCCGGATGGGTGGGGAACAGTTTCACCGCCTGACTCTGGCCACTGCCAAAGGTCGCTGGAAAAGAGCAGCTTCATCTCTTCAACATCACAATGAAATGGTGGCCCACCTTCAGCGCCTGTCTGCATGAGCATGGCAAGCAATTCTCCGTGCTGTTTCAGGTGCTTATATAGCCACCGCATATAGCTTTCCCACTGGGAAGGCTGCAGGGCGCAGAGGCAGGTCTGTTCGTAAATGGCATCAAAAGGCTCAAGTTCAAGGTCAAACAGGTCGCCATGAATCAAGGTGGCAGTTAAGTTTTCTTTTTCCAGTGCTGCCTGCATGTGAACGATAGCAGGGGTTGCAATATCGATAGCGGTGACGTCAAAGCCGCGCCGAGCCAGCTCGATTACCTCGTGTCCATACCCACAGCCGGGAACAAGAATCCGGCATGGTGTTAGTTTATCAAGCCAGTGGGTTAATGCGGGGCTAATGCCGCTACGATCCCAGCCTGTTTCACTATTATGATATTTACTTTCCCAGAATTTGCGGTCTGCCACTTACTTTTCAATCACCAGTATATGCTTTCCAGGCTCGTCGGTGGGTTCATTGGAGAGCACTTTATATCCCTGCTCTTCACATGAGCGCGGCACATTCTCCAGAGGCTCGCCCTCATTCAGAAGCACCTCAAGCTGCTCACCCTGATCGATCTGCGCCAGCTTGAGCTTCACCTTCACGAAGGTCATCGGGCAGGTCTCACGGGTTATATCGAGAAAATGTTTCATATTCGAATTCCTTAGATGAAGATGATGTGTGCATCTTCCGAGTCATTCAGGAAGGTGGCAACACCCACCACGTCTTTTACCTCATCAATCAGATCATCTTTTGCTACTTCAAGGATATGCATCGCCATTTCACAAGCGACAATACGCACACCAAGCAGGTGTGCTGCTTCAACCAGCTCAGGAAGGCTGGCGACATTATGTTTTTTCATCATGCCGGTCATCAGCTTGGGGCTGGCACCAAAAAAGTTAAGTCGCGAAAGTGGTAGATTGTTCAGGCCACCCATCAGAAAGTTGAAGGCACGCGCCATGATGCTATTGCCTGTGGCAACACGGCCCTTTTTCTTCTTTAGGGCATTGAGTCCCCAGAAGGTAAAGAACATCGTGACCTCACGGTTGGTTGCAGCTGCACCTGTAGCGATAGTGAATGCGGCGAGCATTTTATCGAAATCGCCAGAGAAGCAGACGATAGAGATTTTTTTCTTGTCATTGGGCAGGTTCATGGCTGTACCTCCTCTGAAATAGAGTCGCGAAACCTAGTATATAGTGCCTAATTTTGCACCACGACAGGGATGTCAATTTTGCGACTGTTCTGGATACTTACTCTACGAGCCACTTCATTCGCTAGCACTTTATAGTGTGCGGCCTCTTCAGAATCAGGGAAGGCTGCGACGACAGGTGTGCCTTCATCTGCCTTTTCACGGATTTTGATATCAAGTGGAATATGGCCCAACACATCTGTTTTGAACTCTTTGCTCAATCTTTCTGCACCACCTTCAGCAAAAATAGCGCTGGATTTTCCGCAATGCGGACAGATGAACTGACTCATATTTTCAATAATACCAAGCGTGGGGACATGTGCCTTGCGGAACATCTCAATACCTTTGCGGCAATCGAGAAGGGCAATATCTTGCGGTGTGGTGACCAGCACAGCACCAGTGACTGGAACCTTCTGGGTGAGTGTAAGTTGTGCATCACCTGTTCCCGGTGGCATATCGACGAAGAGATAGTCCAGTTCACCCCAGGCAACATCTGTAATCAGCTGACCAAGTGCGCTAGCGACCATTGGGCCACGCCATATCATGGCTTGTTTCTCTTCGATCAGGTAACCGATAGAGATTGTCTTTACACCGTAATTCTCCAGAGGGCGAATGGTTTGTGTATCGTGGTCGATCTGCGGGCTGTAGCCAGCCAGCCCCATCATTCTTGGAACCGAAGGGCCATAGATGTCAGCATCCAGCAGGCCAACACGAGCGCCGGTCTGAGCCATCGCAACAGCAAGATTGACAGCTGTTGTTGATTTGCCGACGCCGCCCTTGCCGGATGCGATGGCTACAATGCTGGCAACACCGTGGATGGGCTCCTTGCTCTGACTTGTGGGCGCCTTTACGTTCATGGTTTCTCCCGATCTGTTTCTAGAGCTGCACATCGTCCGAATCGCCGGCGAGCATGTCAACAGCATACCTTTTAGGGTTTTGAGAAATTGCATAAGAGTGCTTGCCTTTTTTAAAGCTAGCGTAATAATTCGCCACAACATATTTTGATCCGGCTTTATCCAGAGCAGTGGAGGGTTCAGGCCCTGAGAAACTGCGGCAACCGGCCAAAGACAATCGCAAGAGAGTCCGAGGAAGATGGTGCCAATGCCTGCCCAACGTAAGTAGTTACCGAGGGAGCGATGATGACGGGTTGTTCGCTTGAGGCATATTGCTGCTTCATTTATGACAACCTTCGCATTTATCGCGGAGGTTTTTTATTTTCTGGTTGAGGCCAACAGATGGAGAGCCTTATTATGAGTGAAAGTATCGTGCGTGCGCTGAAGTGTCGTGAATGTGGGCAGGAGTATCCGATTGAGCCAACACATGTTTGCGAGTTCTGCTTTGGGCCGCTAGAGGTGGCCTACGATTATGAGAAGCTGGAGGGTAAATTTACCCGTGAGCTGATTGAGTCGCGTCCACAGACCATGTGGCGGTATAAAGAGCTGCTTCCAATTGATGGCGAGCCGACCGTAGGTGCACAGAATGGGTTTACACCACTGGTTCGAGCCCACAACCTTGAAAAGGCGCTCGGTGTCAAAGAGCTCTACATCAAGAATGACTCGGTCTGCTATCCGACCCTCTCCTTTAAAGATCGTGTGGTTTCCGTGGCGCTATCCAAGGCTGTGGAATTCGGGTTTAAGACTGTGGCCTGTGCCTCTACAGGTAACCTGGCAGGTTCAGTTGCTGCCAATGCGGCGGCTGCAGGGCTGGAGTCTTATGTTTTTATTCCGCATGATCTTGAACAGGGCAAGGTGCTTGGCGCCGGTATTTTTGGCACCAATATTATTGGTATCACAGGCAAGTATGACGATGTAAATCGTCTCTGCTCCGAGGTGGCTGGTAAGTACGGTTGGGCCTTTGTGAATGTGAATGTGCGCCCATTTTATGCCGAAGGATCTAAGTCATTGGCTTATGAGGTGATGGAGCAGCTGGGCTGGAAGGCGCCAAAACATGTGGTGGTTCCAATGGCATCCGGGTCGCTCTGTACTAAAGTAGATAAAGCGATCAAGGAGTTTATCAAGCTTGGTCTGATCGAGGATAGCGGAACTGCTGTGTATGGCGCGCAGGCGACTGGCTGTTCGCCGATTGCCAAGTCGGTGAAGGATGGCACGGATATGATTAACCCAGTCCATGCCGATACCATTGCCAAGTCACTGGCGATTGGAAACCCTGCGGATGGTTATTATGCCAACCGTGTGATCAAGGAGTCTGGTGGCTGGGCAGAAGATATATCCGATGAAGAGGTGGTCGCTGCTATGAAGCTGCTTGCCGAGACAGAAGGTATCTTTGCCGAGACTGCTGGCGGTGTGACGCTGGGCTGTGCCAAAAAGATGATTGAGTCTGGTAAGTTGCCGCGTGATGAGTCGATTGTGCTCTGCATTACCGGTAATGGACTGAAGACACAGGAGGCGGTAGTGGATGCGATTGATAAACCGCGTATCATCAACGCCAGCCTGAAAGAGTTTGACGTTCTGGCCGATGCAGATGGCGTCGCTACTGCATAAAGTTTATATTTGATAGCAAGAGGAGAGAAGAATGAGTGTAACTGTACGTATCCCAACCCCGCTGCGTAAGTTGACTGGCGGTGCCGACGAGGTGTCCGCAGAGGGCGCAAATGTCGGTGATGTAATTGACAATCTTGAGGCAGCGAACCCGGGCCTGAAAGATCGTATCTGCGATGATGCGGGCGAAATTCGCCGTTTTGTAAATGTCTATGTGAACGATGAAGATGTTCGTTTTCTTGATGGGCGTGGCACCTCTTTAAAAGATGGTGATGAAGTTTCAATCGTTCCGGCCATTGCCGGGGGTAAATAACAAGTTTTTCTGGTAGCGCCTTTGTGGTGCATACCGCTGTCTGGCGGGCAGCTTTTACCACTTCAGGAGTTGTGATGAAACTAAGAGTATATTTGACATTCAATGAAGATACCGTGCGTGAGCCGATCATCTGGAAGCTGGGCAGGGAGTTTGATCTGGTGACCAATATCCGAACGGCAGAGGTCAAGGATCACATGGGGCTTGTCGGCCTTGAGATGGATGGTGAAAGCGACGTGCTCGATGCGGCAGTGAAGTGGCTTGAGGTAAAGGGCGTGCACGTTGAGCCAATCGAGCAGAATGTGATCGAAGGGTAGATTCCCTCTCTGTTCGATGTGATGGGAAAAGGAGTTTAATATGGCAATTTATAATAATGCTGCAGAGGCGATTGGAGATACACCGCTGGTGCGTCTGAATCGGATTGGTGCTGATTGTGGTGCTGAAGTTGTGGCTAAGCTGGAGTTTTTTAACCCGCTGAACTCTGTTAAAGATCGAATTGGTAAAGCGATGATTGAAGCAGCCGAGGCCGATGGGCGCCTGCAGCCTGGTGGGCTGATTGTTGAGCCGACCAGTGGCAACACTGGTATTGCACTCGCATTCGTGGCGCGCGCCAAAGGCTACCGTTGCATTTTGATCATGCCGGAGTCGATGAGCCTGGAGCGCCGCAAGTTGTTAAAGTTGCTTGGTGCTGAGCTGGTTCTTACCCCTGCCGAAAAGGGCATGAAGGGTGCGATTGCCAAGGCAGAGGAGATTACGCACACCACTGAGGGTGCCTTTATGCCGCAGCAGTTTGAAAACCCTGCCAACCCTGAGATTCACCGTAAAACTACGGCTGAGGAGATTTGGGCAGATAGCGATGGCTGTATTGATGCGATTGTCGCCGGTGTGGGAACCGGTGGTACAATCACTGGCTGCTCCGAGGTGCTCAAACAGCGCAACCCTAAGTTCAAGGCATTTGCTGTTGAGCCTGCTGACTCGCCAGTGATCTCTGGTGGTAATCCAGGCCCGCATAAGATCCAGGGTATCGGCGCCGGTTTCATTCCGAAGAATCTGAACGTGGATATTCTCGATGGTGTTGAAAAGGTTAGTAATGATGAGGCGTTTGAGATGGCGCGCCGTCTCTCTACCGAAGAGGGTATCCCCGGCGGCATCTCCTCTGGCGCGGCTGTAACTGCAGCACTGCGTGTAGCTGCCAATCCTGAAATGAAAGGGAAGCGTATCGTTGTGGTGATTCCTTCAATGGCAGAGCGCTATATGTCCACCGACCTCTTCAAAGGTATTGAGGTTTAAAAGGCGGCTCCCGCAGTTTTCTGGGGGATCATTTAAGGCTGCTGAATGTTTTCATGACTGGAGTTAAATGTGATTGATTTTACTGAGAAGCAAATTGAGCGCTATTCGCGCCATATCATTTTGCCGGAAGTGGGCGCCGAGGGGCAGAGCAAGCTGCTTGAATCCAAGGTATTTATGGTGGGTGCCGGTGGGCTCGGGTCACCTGTAGCCTACTATCTGGCGGCAGCTGGTGTTGGTACAATTGGCATTGCTGATGCCGATGTTGTGGATTCCTCCAACCTGCAGCGTCAAATTATTCATAATGAAGATCGTGTCGGCATGTCGAAAGTGGAGAGTGCGCGTGAAACCATGCAGGCACTTAATCCCGATGTGAAGGTCAACACTTACAACTACTTTATCACTGAAGATAATATTCGTGAAATCATTCGCGACTACGACTTGGTAATTGATGGTTGTGATAACTTCCCGACCCGCTTTCTAGTCAATGATGCCTGCTTCTTCGAGCAGAAGACTTTAATCTCTGGTGCCATGTTCCGCTTTGACGGACAGGTGGCGACATTCAAACCCACCAGCGAGAAGGGCGCGCCATGTTATCGTTGCCTCTATCCTGAGCCGCCGCCGGCAGGGCTTGTTCCCTCCTGTTCTGAGGCGGGCATTCTCGGTGCTTTGGCTGGTGCTGTGGGTACCATTCAAGCTGTAGAAGCAGTTAAGGAGCTGCTCGGTATTGGCGATTCACTGGCTGGCAAGTTGATGACCTTTGATGCAATGCGCATGGAGTGGAAGAAGCTGAAGCTGCATAAGGATCCGGCTTGCCCGCTTTGCAGTGAGAATCCAACCATTACAGATCTCGTGACCTATGAGCAGGCGTGCGAACTGCAGATGGGCCATAGCTGAGCGGAGTGATTGAATGACAGAGTTTGAGTTTGCACAGACATCAGATGTTGATGAATTTGAGGCTGGTTACAAAGCGTTCAAAGAGGGGCGTATGCCCGAAGAGCGCTTCACACCATTCCGTCTTCAGATGGGTGTTTATGGTCAGCGGCAGGAGGGTGTGCAGATGGTGCGTGCCAAGTTGCCCGGGGGCTGTATTACACCAGATCAGATGGATGCCATTGCCGAGTGTGTTGAGATCTATGCCGGAAAGCTCCCAACTGATGGCACAGTCACGGAGCCGCCCGAGAAGGTAGCACATGTCACCACACGTCAGGACATTCAGGCCAACTTCGTGGCGCTTGATGATGTGCCAGAATTTCTACGCAAGCTTGATGCGGCAGGGCTTACAACACGCGAGGCATGTGGCAACACTGTGCGTAATGTCACGACCTGTTTTTTGGCAGGGCGCTGCCCTGCTGAGCATGCTGATGTCACCGTCCATGCACGCAAATTCGCTGAATTCTTCCTGCGCCATCCGCTGGGTCAGCAGTTTCCACGCAAGTTTAAGGTAACATTCTCAGGCTGTGCCATCGACTGTGGTCTTTCCGGTATGCACGATGCTGGCTTTATTGCGACCCATAAAGATGGCAAAGCTGGTTTTCAGGTGTGGGCAGCTGGTGGCCTGTCATCCCAGCCGATGGCTGCCATTCTCCTAGAAGAGTTCGTTGAAGAGAGTGAGCTGTTGGTGGTGGGCGAGGCGCTGATGCGAATCCACTTCAAATACTCTGATCGTAAGCGCCGGGCCCGTGCTCGCATGAAGTATGTGGCACAGAAGCTAGGTGCCGAAGGCTTTGTTGAGGAGTATAGGAAGCAGCGGGCTATCATTGAAAAGGTGCATGCCGATGATGCGGGCTATGCAGAAGCTGGGTGGAGAGCCCCATCTGGTGCGCTGCCACATTCCAACTCTGGTGTAGTGGATCAGCACAATGGCAAGAGGGCGATTCTACTTAATCTCTTCCGTGGCGATATGACACCAGATCAGTGCCGTGCCGTGGCTGAAGCTGCAAGGGTAGCTGGTACCGAAGAGCTGCGCGTGACCACTGAGCAGGGCATGGTGATCTGTGATGTGGATGGTAACAAGGTTGATGCAGCACTAGCAGTGCTGGAGCGTGCAGAATTGCAGACTGCATATGCGCGCGGCATCTCCGATGTTGTCGCCTGCCCAGGCACAGAGACCTGCCGACTTGGCATTACTTCAAGTCGTGGCCTTGCTGCTGCACTGCAGCCGTTGATGGGTGAGCTGAAAAAAGATGGTGATCTATCAAGCATCACTGTCAAAGCGTCTGGCTGTCAGCACTCCTGTGGGCGTCACCATATTGCCGATCTTGGCTTCCATGGATTGGCTAAAAAGATTGATGGTCAGGCGGTACCACACTATCAGCTACATGTTGGTGGTTCCGGTTGCGCTGGTTCGCCACTCGCTTTTGCTACCGATCCTGTCCCAGCCAAACGAGCGCCAGAGGCGGGTATCACTGTGCTTGAAGCTTATAAAAGTGGCCGAGAGGAAGGCGAAAGCGTGCATGATTGGGCGTCGCGTATTGGTCAGGATGGAATCAACACGATTCTAGCGTCATTCGCAGGCCAGCCAGGTGAAATTGAAGGGCTAATCTACGACTGGAGTGAAAACGAGGCATTTAACACCAAAGGCAACAAGAAGGGCGAGTGCGCTGGTGCAGTGCTCTCCATGTCGGATGCGTTGATCTCCGAGGCTGAGTATGAGCTACTGATTGCCCGTGCTCACACTGATGCCATGTTTTGGAATGAAGCACTGACGGCACTCCGTCGTTCTGCTACTTCGACTGCGCGGGCATTTCTTGTGCCATATGGTGAAGCACCGGAAGATGGCAGCGCTGTTTTCGGACTGTTGGCAGCCAATGCAACAGGTGACAGTGAGGTGATGACTAGACTTAACAGCGTGCAGTCAGCCCTGATGGGTATTGACCTTTCCAACCCTGGGGCGGGTGTTACGAAACTAAAAGAGGCACAGGGTGACTGGGTAAGATTTGCTATTAAGCGTTTTGCGGCAGTGCCAGAAGAGGATATCAAAGAAACTGATACTGTTGTAGGTGCTGAGGCCTCTGGCGATGTTGTGCTGCTCGATCTATCAGGTGTGGCCTGCCCGATGAATTTTGTGAAGACCAAGATCAAACTCTCTACAATGGCAGTTGGCGCACAGCTGGATGTGATCCTTGATGATGGCGCTCCGATTGAGAATGTACCTCTATCCCTTGAAGAGCAGGGGCAGACGGTGCTCACCAAAGAGAAGGTCTCCGATAGCCAGTGGAAGATTCGCGTTGAGAAAAGCGGTCAAATCTAAGCGGGCTGTCAGGTTGCAACAGATATGAATCCATTCGGAAACCCTGGCCGCTGCAAGCTAGCGTTGGTTAACCATGGTGTAGCCTTGCCGGAGGGGCTCTCCGATGCATCGCGCTGGGTGGCACAG
>CAZFCL010000006.1:0-21601 GCA_964517705.1 uncultured Zetaproteobacteria bacterium
GTTACCCGCCTGCTGAAGAAAGAGCTAAAACCTGAGGATCAGGAGAGGCTCACCCTGACTCAGGCACGCTTGAAAGTGGCCAGCGACAAAAAGAATGAAGCGCTGGATATGCTAGATAAACTGCTACAGAAGAACCCAACCAGCCTTCCTGCACGCAACCTGCAAGTGCGCATTCTCGCAGACCAAGGGCATGTTGAAGAGGCCCTTGCTGAAATTAATAAATCCATTCTGATCGAGGAAAAACCAGAGTTTCGCCTTCTGCAGGCCCAACTGCTTCTCAAACAAGGCGATCCAAAATCAGCTAAAATATCACTACATCGACTGAGAAAATTAGCGCCAGAAAGCGAAGTGGCGGTATTGATGTTGAGTAAAATAGCACTCAGTGAGAAAAATACGGCTGATGCCGAAAAAATATTGCGTGAATTTCTTAACGCATACCCTGACTCCATAGCGGTTAGCCATGTGCTTGGAAAATTGATGATTCAAAATCAACGAACCGCAGAGGCAATCCTAGTCTATCGCAAACTGGCACAGCGTACTGGCGATAATCCAGAAGTGCTGAAAACGCTTGGCACGCTCTATTATCGCTACAAGGATTTTGAAAACTCGGAGCAAATTTTCCGAAAACTGTACAAGAGCAGCAGATCCGATCTCAACACCTTCTACCTGGCCGCCAGCCTTGAAGCGCTGAAGCACGGAGAAGAGGCGCGAAAGCTGTATGATCAAGTCAGCCCAGAAAGCGTCACATGGGCTGAGGCGCAGACTCGCCTTGCCACCATGGATATCTCTGAGAGTCACCCAGATAGAGCTATTGCTCGACTTAACACACTACTTAGGCTGAAGCCGCAACACATTGAGGCACAGCTACTGCGCGCAGCCATTCGCTTGTCAGAAAAACAGTATAAAGCACTCATTAAAGAGACAGCGCCACTGCTTGACTCAAATGATGTACACCCCCAGATACTATTCAACAGAGCTGTCGCATTTGAACACCTGAAGCAGTATCAAAGCCTGGAGAGCACACTGACTCAATTGCTTGCCAAATACCCAAAGCACTCTGAAGCGATGAATTTCCTTGGCTACAGTTATGCGGTTCGGGGAGTTAAGCTGGATAAGGCGAAGCAGCTCATACAAAAGGCACTCAACTTAAAGCCAGACGATGGTTACTACCTTGATTCACTCGCCTGGGTTTACTACCAGCGTGGTGAATATAAAAAGGCACTGGCCACCCAGAACAGAGCCCTGAAAAAGGTAGGTGATGACCCTGTTATGTATGAGCATCTGGGTGATATTCTCTGGAGGTCAGGGAATACCAAAGAGGCACGTGAAGCGTGGCAAAAAGCCATCGATACCGAGCCTGAAAAGCCGGAGATGCTCAAAAAGAAAATATCCCACGGGCTAGAGAACAGGCACTGATGCTACTCTCACCCTCTCGCTTTGCAGCGCTCATGACTGTTGCCACCATCATGCTGTCTGGCTGTGCCAAACAGGTGTCACTATTCGAAAAACACGCAACCATCGGCCCCTATCAACACTTTTCAGGTCGCCTGATTGTAATAGAGCCAAAACGCCGATGGCAGGTCGTAGTTCAATGGCGTGCAAACTCAGCAGATCGAGGTGAGCTGCGACTAACCCATGCAGCCACCGGTACTGTGGTAGAGCTCCGCTGGGCGGGTGATCAGATGCAAATTCGTGACAGCAGTGCCAAGTACTGGAAGGCAGTGAACCATGAAGAGCTAGCCAACCACGGCATCGTTATCCCACCACAGCAACTTGCCTCGATTCTTCTTGGTAAGATGCCCGCCCATTTTAAAGAGAAGAAGCCACATTTGTGGGAGAGCCGAGACCATGGGTATCCGATTCGTCTGAAATGGTATGACAGTACAAAGCGGCTGGTGATGAGTGACCTCAAACATGGTCGGCAAGCAACACTGATCATTCAACCATGAGCATCACCCTTCCAGCTCCCGCTAAAATCAACCTGCATCTGTTCGTGACAGGAATCCTTGATAACGGCATGCATGAACTTGATACAAGCTTTGCCTATATCGATATCTGTGATGAGCTGACCATTGAAAACAGCTCCAGGCTGGAGGTCACCTGCTCCAATCCGGCACTGGCCGGAAAGAAAAATCTCGTCTATAAATTACTGGATGCATTCAAATTGAAGCACAATATTTCGGCGGGGCTTTCACTACATATTACAAAGCATATTCCTGAGCAGGCCGGGCTAGGCGGTGGCTCATCGGATGCAGCTACTGCACTCCTAGCAGCCAACCGGATATGGAAAGTTTATCGCCCACTTGATGAGCTGATTGATTTTGCCGCCCCATTTGGTGCAGATATTCCCTGCTTCCTTTACGGTAAGGCAAGCATTGCGCACGGCATAGGCGAGAGGCTGAGTAATTACCCTGAATCACTACCTGATAAAACTGCTCTGCTAGTCTGGCCCGGCACTGGTCTGGCAACAAGCGAGGTGTTTCAGCACTTCGACCAAGCAGCCCTATCTTCGTTGACCCAGTCCGGGGGGCTGGATACCATCCGCACCCATTCGGCCATGCTTGGGAAGAATGACCTGGAAGCAAGTGCTTGTAGCTTGAGCGGTGATGTTTCTCGGCTATTAACGCTACTGCGTGAGAAATCGGGCGTGGCATGGATGAGTGGCAGCGGCTCCACATGTATTGCACTGTTTGATGATGCCTCACAGGCGCATGAAACAGCGCAGCAACTAAGGACAGCGAACCCAGCATTCTGGGTGCATATCGGAAAGGTGCGAGGCAATCATCCACTTGAAGAGAAATACTGGGACGTAGCCAAGCGGTAAGGCAGCGGGTTTTGATCCCGTCATGCGCAGGTTCGAATCCTGCCGTCCCAGCCAGTTTTACAGCAGAGCCTTGATTGAAGTGGGTAATGGCATTTACACTTCCGGGCATAGGAGTGACCACACCATGGTTCATGAGAAACTTCGGCTTTTTTCCGGCACATCCAATCCAGCGCTTGCAAGTGACATCTGTACTCACATTGGCAAACCTCTGGGCGATATCTACATGCAACGTTTCTCTGACGGTGAGGTCTTCCTACAGGTAAAAGAGACCATCCGTGGCCTTGATGCCTTCTTTGTTCAGAGCACCAGCAAACCTTGCAATGCCAACCTAATGGAGCTGCTCATCTTTATTGATGCTGCCAAACGTGCATCAGCCCGAAACATATGCGCCGTTATCCCCTACTTCGGATATGCTCGCCAGGATCGCAAAAGTGCTGGGCGAACTCCGATCTCAGCCAAACTTGTTGCCGACATGATTACTCGTGCCGGTGCTACACGTGTTCTGACGTTGGATCTACATGCCGCACAAATTCAGGGCTTTTTCGACATTCCAGTAGACAATATTTTCGCCATCCCTCTATTTGCCAAGGATATCGAAGAGAAAAATAACCTTGATGATATTATGATTGTATCACCGGATGTCGGCGGCGTGGTTCGTGCCCGTGCGCTCGCCAATCGCCTGCATGTGGACATGGCCATTGTAGACAAACGCCGCCCCGCACCGAATGTAGCTAAGGTGATGAACATCATCGGTGATATCGAAGGCAAACACTGTATTCTGATTGATGACATGGTTGATACAGCCGGCACACTTTGCGGTGCAGTTGAAGCGCTTCTTGAAAAAGGTGCCACCAGAGTCAGCGCCTACGCTTCACATGGTGTGCTCTCTGGTCCGGCAGCTGAGCGTCTTGCTGATTCAAATCTTCATGAGCTGGTCATTACCGACAGCATCAAACAGCCGCAGAGTATTCTGGACACAGGCAAGGTGCGTACTATTTCCATCGCCCCCTTGATGGGTGAAGCGATCACTCGCATCTATGATGCGCGCTCTATCTCAAGTCTCTACGAGCTGAACGACTAAAGGCTTGAGAAGTAGCTGTCTGCTGCTTTTTGTGCACTATCCATGGCGTGCTGAATACGCGCTAGAGATGCCTCATCGTCAGCATCAGCGGCAACAACCACTGGATCACCATATACAATCACACCGCGGGTGAATGGCTGTGGAATATAGAATCTATCCCAGGAGTTGGCACGCCAGCAGCGTTTTGTGGCATAGCAAACAGCACGTAGTGGCATCCCTGTCTTTTTAGCCAGCTGCACTGTTCCTGGCTGAACCACCTCTCTCGGCCCCTTCGGGCCATCGGGTGTAATCCCCAGCGGACGCCCTTTTCGGGCGATACGAATCATTTCCAGCAGTGCCCTCGCTCCACCACGAGTAGAAGAGCCACGCGATGATTCGATTCCCATCAGTTGAACAGCGTCAGCGATAAAAGCACCATCACGATGTTCAGAGATCAGCATGGCACCATTCCAATCCTGATGGGCATAGGGCATCATCAAAATTCGCGCATGCCAAAAAGAGAGAATATAGGGTGGATTCTTCGGACTGTAACGCTCGCCAACATACTCCCAGCGAATCGTTTTCGATAAAAACAGAACCACCAGCTTAATGAGCCGTGGTACCAACCACCCTATTAGTTGCTCTTTCATCCGGTTCTATCTCTCCCCCGAAACATCAAACTTTATTATCCCCAAACGTATCACCAAAACCAGAGTGGGGTTAGCACTCTTCATACCACCATTCAAATTGGACTTTTTTTCTTCGACGCATAGAGTGCGCGCCCGCGTTGAAAATCACTATCAATGCACACCGTTACGGGACAACCCGACGGTGCAACTTCTGGAGGATATACGATGAGCGATTATATTGTAGAAGCTGAGCTTCGCGAAGAGACTGGCCGTGGTGCGACCCGCCGCCTGCGCCGTGCAGGTAAGCTGCCGGGTATTATTTATGGTGGTAGCAAGCCCGATCTGGCCATTATCATGGACTACAACACTGTTTCCAAATTGCTGAATGAAGAGCACTTCCACACTTCCCTGTTTGAGGTGAAGGTAAAAGGCTCACGCGGCAAAAACACCGTACTATTAAAAGATTCTCAGTGGGACCCTCTGATGGATACCGCTACCCATCTTGATTTCATGCGTGTATCCGCCACAGACACCATCACCATGGATATCCCAGTGGTGGCACTTAATTCTGAAAAATGTCGAGGTGTTGCCGAAGGAGGCATGGTATCTCTTATCCGCCATACACTGACTGTTACCTGTCGTGCTGATTCGATCCCCGAAAATATTCAGATCGACTGCGGTGCGCTGGAAATGAACGACACTGTCCATATTGATGATATCACACTGCCTGAAGGTGCAGAGGTTCAGCACGATGTGAACTTTACCGTTCTTAACATCGCACCACCTAAGGCTGCTGATAGTGAAGAAACCGCAACTGAGGTTGAGGAAGGTGAAGGTGACACTGATGCCCAGCCTGAAGAAAGCGCTGAAGAGTAACCTCCAGGGAACTTCCATACCAAAATGAAGCTGCTTGTCGGCCTGGGTAATCCCGGAAATAAATACGAGCAGACGCGCCATAACATCGGCTTTCGTTTTCTCGACTTACTGGCAAGATCGGAGGGGTTGTGCTTTAGCACAGCCCCTCGTTTCCATGCCGAAACAGCAACCTGGGACCGCCCATCCAGCGAACGCGTTCTATTGATTAAGCCGCAAACATTTATGAACCATAGCGGTGAGTCTGTTGGCTCTCTGGCACGCTACTATCAGGTTGATGTTGGAGATGTTTTTGTTGTTTATGATGACCTCGACCTGCCAAGTGACAAACTTCGCATCAAGCAGGGTGGCGGCCACGGTGGGCATAATGGTCTGAAATCACTCAATGCACACTTGGACTCTCCAGACTACACCCGCATCAAAGTTGGCATCGGGCGTCCACCACATGATGATGTGACTGCATGGGTATTGGGCAGGGCCGATGAGGGCGATCGTGCTGACGAGAATCGCATCTTTACAGCACTACTAAGTGAAATCGACACGCTTCTCGATGGCCAGATAGACAAAGCATCCAATCATATTCACCTATCGCTCAATGATTAAAACAGCACCAAATACCAGGGGTAACAGATGGCTTTAAGTATCGGCATTGTCGGCCTTCCCAATGTAGGAAAATCGACACTATTTAATGCACTGAACGGAGGAGGCGCAGAGGCGGCGAACTACCCGTTCTGCACAATCGACCCAAATGTCGGCATTGTTCCAGTTCCTGATCCACGAATTGATGCTTTGGCAGAGATCGTCAAGCCACAGGCCACTCAGCATGCTGTGGTTGAGTTTGTCGATATTGCAGGTTTGGTAGCAGGGGCCTCCAGCGGTGAGGGGCTGGGCAATAAGTTTTTGGCGAACATTCGCGAATGTGCAGCTATTGCCCATGTAGTACGCTGCTTTGAAGATGAGAATGTCACACATGTAGCAGGCAAAGTTGATCCGCTCTCTGATATTGAAATCATTGACACTGAGTTGATGTTAAAAGACATCGAAACTCTGCAGAAAGCCAACAGCCGTGTTGAGAAACTATGCAAAACCGGCGACAAGGATGCCAAGTCAATATTTGCACTGCAGAAGAAGGTGCTTCAGGGGCTTGAGGATGGTACACCTGTCCGAAGACAGGGGCTTTCCGAGGACGAGAGAGAGAGGATCAGAGAGCTCTGGCTGCTTACTGGGAAGCCAGTGCTTTATGTCACCAATGTAGATGATGGCTCGCTTCCAGATGGCAACGAGCATGTGGACAGAGTCCGTGAATATGCATCACAGGAAGGGGCACGAGTCGCTGTCGTTTCTGCTCAGATTGAATCAGAGCTGATAGAGATGGATGGAGAATCAAGGGATGAGTTTCTGGCTGATCTCGGCCTGAGTGAACCGGGCTTAAATACCGTTATTCGTGAAGCTTATGCCCTGCTCGATCTGATTTCCTACTTCACAGCTGGAGTGAAAGAGGTGCGCGCCTGGACTATCCATCGCGGCGATACCGCGCCAAAGGCAGCAGCAGTCATCCATAATGATTTTGAAAAAGGCTTTATCCGCGCGGAAACCATTGCCTATGAAGATTTTGTGGCACTGGGCGGAGAGGCCAAGGCGAAAGAGGCGGGGAAAATGCAACTGGAGGGCAAAGAGTATGTTGTCCAAGATGGTGATGTGATGCATTTCCGCTTCAACGTGTAAAAAACTGGCAAAGAACAGTCCAAAACTAACAGCAGCAAAAAAGATAAAGGAGTATCAATCATGGATCTTTCAAAAATTCCTCCCGGAGCGAATGTGCCCGAGGACATCAATGTTGTGATCGAAGTGCCGCAGCACGGTGACCCGATCAAGTATGAGCTGGATAAGGAATCCGGCGCTGTATTTGTTGATCGATTCATGCACACCGCCATGCACTATCCGTGCAATTATGGCTTTGTTCCCAATACGCTCTCTGACGATGGTGATCCGGTAGATGTACTGGTGGTATCACAGTTTGCACTGCTACCGGGCTGTGTCATTCCGTGCCGTCCAGTTGGCGTACTGCAGATGGAAGACGAGGCAGGTATGGATGCCAAGGTTCTGGCCGTTCCTGTTTCCAAGCTCAAGCCCGTTTACCACAGTGTGAAAGGCCCGGAAGATCTTCCGACATTCCTGACTGACCAGATCAAACACTTTTTTGAGCATTATAAAGACCTTGAAAAAAACAAATGGGTGAAGGTAACTGGTTGGGGAGATGCTGAAGCAGCCAAAAAAGAAATCATGGATTCGATAGCGCGCTATAAAGCTTAGGCTTGACGGCTTCGGTTGAAGGCTTCAGAAAGGCGGTTAAGAAATTAATCGCCTTTTCTTATGGCATTTATACAAATTAATCAGGGGGCATTAGCATGGGAGAGAATATGATTCCCGCCATTTTCGGCGGACTGGGACTGGTTATCGCACTATACCTATACGGAGTAGTAAAAGGATACCCGGCAGGCGAAGGAAAAGTCGCCGAAATTGGTGAGGCAATCCACCACGGCGCCATGGTATTCATGCGGCGCGAATACACGATTCTGGCCGCATTTGTTGCCGTTGTTGCGCTACTGTTAGCACTCACACTTGGAATGAATACCACGATCGCTTTCCTTGCGGGGGCCTTCTGCTCCGCACTGGCCGGCTATTTCGGTATGTTTGCTGCCACCAAGGCAAATGTTCGCACAGCCACTGCAGCACAAAATTCCGGCACCTCCAAAGCGCTGACCATCTCTTTCTATGGTGGCTCAATCATGGGGCTCACCGTTGCCTCACTGGGGCTTCTTGGGCTTGGTACACTCTATCTCTTTTTTGGCGGCGATCCCGCAACAGCCCATGCTATTCACGGCTTCGGCATGGGGGGCTCATCTGTTGCCCTCTTCTCCCGTGTCGGTGGCGGCATCTTCACCAAAAGTGCTGATGTAGGCGCTGATCTGGTTGGTAAAGTAGAAGCTGGAATCCCTGAGGATGACCCCCGCAACCCCGGCGTCATTGCCGACAACGTAGGTGATAATGTGGGTGATGTGGCCGGTATGGGTTCCGATATTTTCGAGTCCTACTGCGGTTCGATCATCGCCACCATCGCCATGGCATCAACTATGGCCGTCGATATCCTAGACCCGCTAGGGCAGCAACAGTCATTGATGTTCCTGCCACTGGCACTGGCATCAGCAGGGTTGATATGCTCAGTTCTGGGTATTGCACTGGTACGCGGCTCAGCCAGTAAAGAGCCTCAGCTGGCACTGCGGATTGGCACTATCGGATCATCTGTTATCTTTATTGTAGCCGCCTACTTCCTCGTTGGCCTTGTTGGCGTTGCAACTCCAGTATGGGGAGCCATTGTAGCAGGCGCTATCGGCGGCATTATTATCGGTGTTGTTACCGAATATTATACTGGTGGCAAACCAGTGCGTGATATCGCCAAATCGGGAGAGACTGGCCCTGCCACAGTGATGATCTCAGGACTGGCGGTCGGCATGCAATCTGTGGTGGTTCCCATCCTAACAATCGCTGCAATCATTTACGTTTCTACTACACTGGCTGGAATCTATGGTGTTGGTATCGCAGCTGTTGGCATGTTGGCCACGGTAGGCATCACCATGGCAATCGATGCCTATGGCCCTGTTGCTGATAATGCTGGTGGTATTGCTGAGATGGCCGGCATGGGTGAAGAGACGCGTGAGATTACCGATTCACTGGATGAGCTTGGCAATACGACCGCCGCAATTGGCAAGGGGTTTGCCATCGGTGCAGCCGCACTTGCTGCGCTTGCCATCATTGCTGCCTTTGTGGAAACAGTATCGGTGCAAAACAGTGACTTCTCTCTCAACCTGAATGAACCACTGGTGCTGATCGGCCTGTTTATCGGTGGTATCTTTCCATTCCTGGTGGCATCTCTAACGATGACAGCGGTAGGTGACGCTGCCTTTGAGATGATTAAAGAGATTCGTCGTCAGTTCCGCGAAATTCCCGGCCTTATGGAAGGAAATGCCACGCCGGATCATGAGAGCTGCATTAGTATCGCCACCGATGCAGCCCTGAGAAAGATGGTTCTTCCAGGTGTGCTGGCCGTTGCCGCACCAGTGGTTGTAGGCCTTGGCCTTGGTGCAGAAGCACTCGGCGGCATGCTGGCCGGTGCACTTGTATGCTGTGTGTTGATGGCGCTGATGATGGCCAATGCCGGAGGTGCATGGGACAACGCCAAAAAACATGTGGAGAAAGGCAACCTTGGCGGCAAAGGTTCTGATGTGCACAAAGCAGCGGTGGTTGGTGACACCGTAGGTGATCCCTTCAAGGACACTTCCGGCCCATCCATGAACATCTTGATCAATGTAATGGCAATCGTTTCTCTGGTGATTGCACCCCTGCTTGGATAATATGAGGTGGGCCGCGCAAGCGGCCCTGACCACAGGAGTTAATAATCATGAGTGATGATCTGAGAGAGAATGTTACAGACACCAATATCTGGTTACGGCTGCTTTTTATGCTGCTGTTTGCGGTTATTTTTGGCGCAACACGCTTGGTTCTGGTGACTGTCATTGCTATTCAGTTTCTTTGGGTGCTGTTCAGCGGCAGTAAAAACTCGCCTCTTCTCTCATTTGGAAGCCAGCTATCTACCTTTATCTATCAGATCTATCGCTATCTTAGCTTCAACACCGAGAAGCGCCCTTTCCCATTTGATGAGTGGCCTTCAGACAGAGCGCTACTTGATGATGCCGCAGCTGAACAGGAAGCGGCTCCAGGCACAGTAACTACGGAAACTGTAGAAACTGTAGAAGACGCTGCGCAATTCGCCGGAAGACAAGAACCGGAAATTCTGCAGCCTGATAGTGTCATGGATGTCGCTTCAGAAAGCGGTATTGAAAGCGGCTCAGATAGCAATAAGTACTAAGTCTTTTGTTGATTAGCCACCCAGCTCGCGGGTGGCTGACTCAATTTCACGCTCCAATCTTTTCAATAGATCATTCCGGTGGAGGGATTTCACCTCTTCCGCTGAAATGTAGGGCAAGAAACGAAAAGTAATAGTTCCTGGCTTCTTGATAAAACCACGCTTCGGCCATACAGCACCGGCATTGTGTGCCATTGGCAGGATACCTGCCTCCGCCTTGTTGGCGAGGATGACACCGCCCGGCTGATAGTGACCAGTTGTACCAACTGCTGAACGGGTCCCTTCAGGAAAGACCACCACCCATCGCCCTTGCTTGAGCATATTGGTCCCTTCCGAGATCACCTGCTTGATCGCCTCACGTGGATTTCCTCTTCGGATACCGATCGTACCCATCACCGCCAGCGCCCAGCCAAAGAGGGGAATATGGAACAGTTCATGCTTCAAAATCCATGTATAGGGAGGCACAAGCAGGGGCATCGCTACAGTTTCAGCAGCCGACTGGTGCTTGGCTATCACCACACATGACTGATCGGGGAAGTTCTCCTTTCCCTCAATGACAACGCGGATCCCGCAAAGCAAGCGCAGCAACATAAAAACAGTATTCGACCACAACCTTGCCCACACCCATGAGGCAGAAAAACCGAGCGGGCGAAACAGTATCACCAGCAGTGAAAACAGCGGAGTCAGCAGCATAAAGGCACAGTTAAAAAGGGCAGATCTTACGGCCAGCATCAAGTTACTCCCTCAAGATAAAATCAACCGCAGATGCAAGATCAGCAAACACTTTGATCTCTGGCATTAACAGCTGCGATCTTTGTAAAATCTTATCGGCATCACCATAGCCGCTCTGCACCAACAGTGCCGATACACTGGCTGACACGGCCGCCTCCACATCACGAGTGGAGTCACCAATAAACAGCGCCTGTTCAGGTATATCGGCAAGGTTAAGTGCTGCCAGTGCCTCCTGCACCATGCCAGGCCTTGGCTTGCGACACATACAATCATCATCGGGAGTGTGTGGGCAGTAGGATACATGTGAGATGGCTCCACCTGCCTGCTCAATAGCACGGATCATTTTGTGATGAATTGCATTAAAGGTTGGCTGGTCGAGCATACCGCGACCAAGTGCCGACTGGTTGCTGACGATGGCAACAGGAATCCCCACCTTGGTTAGACGGGCAATCGCCTCGATACTTCCGGGAATAGGCCGCCACTGATCAGGTGTAAGAATATAGTCCGGTGAGTCAAAGTTAATGACTCCATCACGGTCTAGAAGTACGGCTTTGGGGTAGACTTTTCTACTCCTGCGAGGCGAGCCAGCGCTCCACATCAAGTGCAGCCTTGCAGCCTTCACCAGCCGATGTAACAGCCTGACGATAAACCGGATCGGCAACATCGCCGGCAGCAAACACACCCTCAACGGATGTGGCTGTGCTTTTATTCTTGGTAATAAGGTAGCCGGTTTCATCCATCTCCAACTTCCCACTCAAAAAGTCGGTATTCGGCTTATGACCAATCGCAATAAACACACCATGCACATCAAGATCGCGTGTGCTGTCATCAATGGTCGACTTCAATCGGATACCGGTCACACCTGTATCATCGCCAAGAATCTCCTCTGTCACACTATTCCATGCCACATCAACATTCTCAGCTGCCAGAAGCTTCTCCTGCATAATCTTCTCAGCACGCAACTCATCGCGTCGATGAACCAGTGTGACCTTGTTACAAATATTGGCGAGATAGAGTGCCTCCTCAACCGCGGTATCACCGCCACCAACTACAGCTACGTCTTTACCACGATAGAAGAAACCATCACATGTAGCACAAGCAGAGACACCACGCCCGGCAAATGCATCTTCACTTGGCAGCCCCAGATACTTCGCTGAAGCACCTGTCGCAATAACCAGCGCATCACAGCTGTAAGTGCCATCATCCCCTTTAAGAGTAAACGGGCGCTTGGAAAGATCGGCCTCATTAATATGATCCCAGATCATCTCTGTGCCAAAACGCTCAGCCTGTGACTTAAAATCCTCCATCATTTCAGGGCCCTGAACACCATCCTTGTAACCAGGGTAGTTATCAACATCAGTGGTCGTAGTCAGCTGGCCGCCTGCCTGATGCCCCTGAATCACCACCGGACTTAGATTGGCTCGTGCGGCATAGATCGCAGCTGTATAGCCAGCAGGGCCAGAGCCGAGAATAATCATTGAGTGGTGTACAGTGTCAGACATTGAGAACTCCATGTGAATAAAATTCAGAACAAACCTAGCGCCACGCCGATGAAGCGCAATCAGATCAGGAACAGTGTCGCCAGCCCCAAAAATGAGAAGAAACCAACCACATCAGTGACTGTTGTCAGAATTGTGCCAGATGCCAATGCTGGATCGATTTTCAAACGCTGCAAAGTCAGCGGGATCACCGCGCCGGCAAGGCCAGCAGCAAACAGATTAATCAACATTGCAGCAGCAATAATCCATCCCAGTCGAATGCCAAAATCGGGAAACCAGAACGATGCAATCGTACCAATGACGACAGCAAAGGCAGCGCCAGAAACCAGCCCAACCGACACCTCCTTGATAAGAGTGCGCCTCGCATTGTCAAAGGTGACCCTTCCCAGTGCGATGCCACGCACGATCACAGTCAGTGTCTGAGTACCCGCAATACCGCCCATACTGGCCACAATCGGCATCAGCACCGCCAGCGCCACTACTTTTGCAATGGTTTCCTCAAACTGGGCAATCACAATCGATGCCACAATGGCCGTGAGAAGGTTCAGTGCAAGCCAGATACCGCGCCTACGTGCAGTTGTTCCAACCGGCTCAGCCAAATCATCATCATCTGATAGTGCTGCCAGCCGGAACATATCCTCAGTCGCTTCTTCCTGAATGACATCGATCACATCATCGGCAGTAATACGACCAACCAGAACACCCTTTTCATCGACAACAGGCAATACCAACACATCGTATTTCTCAAATATATGTGCCACATCTTCCTGATCTTCACCGGCCATGGCGCGGGGGAAATCAGCGTCTGCTATTTCGGAAACAACCACATCCGGCTCTGCAAAAAGCATTTCGTGGAGCGACATCACGCCAATAAGAGCATCATCACTATTTACAACATAGACATAGTTTAGGTTTTCAATTTCACGGCCAAAGCGGCGCAATACCTGTAGCGCTTTTTCAACCGTCCAGCTGCCTCGCACCTTGAACAGCTCTGCCTGCATCAGGCCACCAGCAGACTCCTCATCATGGACCAGAAGCTGCTCGATCTCCCTACGCTCAGAAGGATCTAGCTGTTCGATAACCTCGTTGGCCACCTCTTCATCAACAGCTTGTAAAATATCTGCTGCATCATCGGAATCGAGATGCTCAACCACATCCTCAACTTCCTCTGCCCTGAAATCAGCCAGCAGATCTTCCTGCATACCTTCGGGAAGCTCCAGAAGCACTTCGCCCAGCAACTCATCGGGGATATACTCAAGCAGAATCTGGCGCTCATCAGCCTTATGACAAGCCAGGAGCAGCTCAGCGAGTTCTGAACCATGCATTAAAGCCAGCAGCTCTTTGAGGCGTCCCTCATCGCTCTTGACAAGTTGGAGTGCTTCTTTGCTGCTTAGCGATGTCTGGCTGTCATCGTGATTCTGCACAGGCACTCTCCTTGGAATATGTCCACCCACCGGCAAGACGGTGACACCCTACACAACTGCCAACAGGCTTGAAATGGGGACTTCGGCATCTGGAAGGTTTACGGCAGTATGCGCCACCCAATGAGCAAGAATACTCCAGCAGAATCACGACCATCCATGGCAGGCCTTGCCTGGCAGCTGGCCAGCCTTGCCCGAAATGGCCAGCTCTCTGTCTGGATATGCTCTGATCTGCGTAGTTATAGACAGCTGATTGAAGAGGTTGCATTTTTTCTACAGGCAGAGCCTGAGTTACTGTGGCGATTTCCAGCTTGGGAAGTGCTCCCCTATGATCGTGTTTCACCTCATCACACCATCGTAGGAGAGCGATTCACCACACTCGGTAAATTACTGAACACTCCGAATCCAACAGGCCTTCTTATGACTGCCCTGCCCGCATGGCTGCAGCGGATTGCACCAGCAGAGTCAGTAGCATCCCATGTGTGGCAGCTCAACCAGGGGAGCGAGCTTGATATTAGCACACTAAAGTCGCGCCTCACCGAAGCAGGCATGACACCTACCGAACGTGTGCTATCGCCTGGAGAGTTTGCCGCGCGTGGTGGTCTATTTGATGTCTGGCCTGCGACTGAAGCAACACCGCTACGCATCGATCTTTTTGGCGATGAAATTGAATCCATTCGGTGTTTTGACCCTGAAACCCAGCGCAGTGGTGAGGCACTTTCATCATTTGCTTCAGTACCTGTGCGCGAGGTTATCCTTGATCAACCTGGACAAGAGCAGTTTGCATCTGCCTTCCGTTCCCGTTTTCCACATTTACGAAAACACCCGATACTCTCTGCCATCATGGCAGGTCGCCCACATCCCGGGATTGAAGCACTGCTACCGCTAGCCTATCCAAAAACCGCACGGTTGGCTGACTATCTACCCGAAGAAACATCTATCTATGCACCAGGTAGCCTACAAACACAGCAGCACGCCTTTGCCGAGCAGGTGCGAGCCCAGTTTGAAATGGTAAGAGCCTCTTCAGAACCAACCATCAGTCCACAAGAGCTCTATGCTGTTGAAACAGAAACGAAACATCAGACACTACACAGCGCCAGCAGTGAAGTTGCGCCATCCATCACTGAATTCAGCGGTCACAAACAACCACTGCACGCACTGCAAGACGCTCTCCGTAAAAAACTGAGTGATGGCTGGTCTATTTCACTGGTTGCACATGGATTGGGGCAACAGGAGCGCATGCTGGAAGCATGCAGTGCTCTTGCAGAAGAGATCCCACAATTGCACCCGCATGATATTTTATCCGATCAAAATATTACCAGCTGTATCGGTTACCTTGATACGGGGTTCTCTCTGCCAAAAGAGAAACTCCTGCTGCTCACTGGTCGCGAACTCCTTGGCCAGCGACTGCCTCGTAAACGTGGCCGTGGCAGTGCCATTCTGCGTGCCGATATTTTTAACTCACTGGCTGAGTTAAAGATCGGCGACCCTGTTGTACATGAAGATCACGGTGTCGGCCGCTACCACGGTATTGAAACCATGGGTGATAAAGATGAACTGGCCGATTTTATCAAAATTGAATATACAGATAGCGCCTACATCTTCCTCCCTGTTGAAGATATTTCCCGACTACACCGATACAGCGGTGATGAGACACCCCAGCTTAATAAACTCGGTTCGGACAGGTGGAAAAAAACCCGCGAACGGGTAAAGCGTGATGTGCTGGCTATGGCACATGAGCTGATTGATGTCGAAGCACAGAGAACCGATGTAAAACGCCCACCATACCATATCAAGAGTACCATCTTCGATGCCTACGAAGAGTTTATAGCCCGCTTTCCATTTGAGGAAACCGATGACCAAGCTGAAGCGATTGATGCAGTGATAGCTGACCTTGCGAAAGAGAAGCCGATGGATCGTGTGATCTGTGGCGATGTCGGATTTGGCAAAACAGAGGTGGCTATGCGCGCCGCCTTTGTGATTGCCAAGTCGGGAAAACAGGTGGCGCTTCTTGCCCCCACCACAGTGCTGGCCAATCAGCACTTTGCTAGTTTTTCCGAACGATTTGCCGGCACTGATCTGAAGGTAGAGATGATCTCAAGGCTACAGAGTAAAAAAGAGATAGGTCATATCCAGCAAGGGCTTGCAGATGGAAAGATTCGGCTACTGATCGGTACGCATCGCCTGCTTACAGAGAGCTTTAAATTTGCTGATCTTGGCATGGTGATTATTGACGAGGAACAGCGCTTTGGTGTCAAACACAAGCAGAAGCTTAAAGCACTGCATACAGGTATTGACCTGCTTACACTCACAGCTACGCCTATTCCACGCACCCTCCACCAAACCCTCTCCGGCCTGCGCTCTGTCTCTATTATCAGCACGCCTCCTGCCGAACGCGAAGCCATTCGAACCATGGTTTCGAGCTTTGACCCTCACCTTACAGGAGAGGCGATCCGCCGTGAGCTTTATCGCGGTGGGCAGGTCTACTATCTGCATAACCATGTGAAAAGCATTGAGCGCATTGCCGCACGACTGCGGGAAGATATTCCCGAAGCAGAGATCGGTATTGCCCATGGCCAGATGAACCCAGCCGAACTGGATCGCCAGATGATGGCCTTCTATGAAGGTCGCCTGCATATTCTTGTCTGCACCACTATTGTGGAGTCAGGCCTTGATGTCCCCAATGCCAACACACTGATTATCGAACGTGCAGACCTTCTTGGCCTATCTCAGCTGCACCAGATTCGCGGACGTGTTGGGCGCAGCCATCGTCAGGCGTATGCCTACCTTTTCACACCTGATCCGAATGCCATGACCTCCGATGCCCACGAGCGGTTGCAGGCCATTGCCGAACATACCGAGCTGGGCTCTGGATTCCTTATCGCACGACAAGACATGGAGATACGTGGGGCTGGCAACCTGCTTGGTGCCGAGCAGAGTGGTAAAATCGAGGAGATTGGGCTGGATATGTACATGGAGATGCTAACCGAGGCTGTTTCCGAAGCGCGAGGAGAACAGAAGCCATTGAAGTATCACTCTGATATTCACCTTGGTCTGAACACCATTCTGCCACCCGATTATGTGCCGCAGCCGGGTGAACGCCTGAATCTCTACCGCCGTATTTCACGTGCCACTGATGATCTACAGACTACTGTGCTATTTGAAGAGATAAGTGATCGCTTTGGACGCATGCCAGATGAAGCAAGGCAATGCCTGGAGCAACAACGTATTCGCTGGCGTGCTGAAAAGCTGGCGCTTGCATCCATCCGCACATCAACACAAGGCATGCGTCTAAGTTTCACCGCCGACTCGCCGATCGATCCGGGCAAGCTTCTGGTGCAAGTACAAAAAGAGCCAAGCCGCTTCCACCTGACGCCAGAAGGAAGCCTGACCCTGTTGGGCGCTGGAAAAACGGCTGGCGAACAACTTAAAAGCTGCATTGCCTTTCTTGACTCACTACTGGAGAGTCCTCTATCGTAATCTTCACCCCTCATGCAAGGAGCTGAAACATGCTGAGTAATCTCCTGTTACCGCCGGACTATAAGCTACCAATCCAGCTAGGATCGCCGATGTTCACCACTCCCGGTAATGGAAAACTTCTGCTATGCAGTCCCGGTGATGTTGGGCAGCTGTGTGAGCACTACAGCTGCGATACACTGGAAAAACTACAGCTACATATTGATATGCAAGAGGGTAAACAGCTCGATATCTGGCACTCCGATCTGGAAGCCCCAAACATGAATGCACACATTTTTGGCTGCGATAGCTTTGAAACATTCAGGGAGATTTGTGAATCACTGGCACTGGAGAAGATTGCTGTTCTTCAGGCAACCACACAAGGTGACCGCTGCCGCATGCAGCTGGCTGGCAATACCGATGCCAGAACCATCACCATGCGCTTGCGCCCACTCTCTGAGCGTCTCAAAGTTGATATTGCCATCACCGCCCTTCAGCCCTCGCCAACACTCTCCGAACCAGGGCTTCTGATGATGGATATGGACTCCACCCTGATCCAGTGTGAATGCATTGATGAGATCGCTGACTATATGGGTATCAAAGAGCAGATTGCTGCAATTACCCAACTATCGATGGAGGGGAAGCTCGACTTTGCAGCCTCTTTTACCGAACGCGTAAAGCTCCTCAAAGGGCTGGATGCATCGGTGTTACAGCGCGTGCTTGATGAACGCATTCAGCTCTCAGATGGGGCTGAGGCACTAATCAAAGGGCTTCAGACACATGGCTGGAAAATCGCACTTGTATCGGGTGGCTTTACATTCTTCACCAGCTATTTTGAAAAAACACTTGGGCTCGATTTCACACTTGGTAATGAGCTTGAGATTGCAGATGGTAAACTAACCGGCGGTTTTATCGGCAGTGTTGTCGATGCCAGCAGTAAGCGGAAAACACTTATCAGCAAAGCAAAAGCGTGGGGTATCCCCATGCGGCAAACAGTTGCTATCGGTGATGGGGCCAATGATCTGCCGATGATTGAGGAAGCAGGCATAGGCATCGCTTTTCATGCCAAACCACGCGTTCGTGAACTGGCACCCTACTCCATCACACATGGTGGACTTAACAGGGCGCTTGACCTGCTCTAGTTCACCCTCTCTATAACCCCTCAGTAAGCAGTGTGAGCTCTTTTTTGCTAAACCCGGCTTGCTCACGTGCACCCATATTAAATGGCCCCACCAGCCCTTTCGGATAGTGCTCATCTAAAAGCTCTAGAAAACAACCAACAGGCTCCAGCCCTCTCTGATCACACAGATAGCGATACCAGCGACTGCCAATTGCCACATGCCCCACTTCATCACGCAGAATCACATCAAGAATGGTCGCCGCATTCTCATCACCCGCCTGTATAAGCTTCTCCTGAATGGCGGGCGTGACATCAAGCCCACGCGCCTCCAGCACCCGTGGTACCAGTGCCATGCGCGCCAGCACATCATGCGCTGTCTTTTCACACATCTCCCACAGCCCACCATGAGCGACATGATCACCGTAGTCCGCATTCAGGTGTCGCATGTGGGCACGAATCAGCTCAAAGTGGTAAACTTCCTCCACAGCCACACGTAACCAGTCGCCATAATAAGCCTCCGGCATATCGGGGAAACGTTGCATGGCATCAAGTGCCAGATTGATTGCATTGAATTCAATATGGGCAATGGCATGCATCATGATCGCCCGACCCTGAACAGTACCAAAACCACGCCGTGGTACGCGACTTGCCTGAACCAGCTGCGGATATTCCGGCCTTCCGGGCTCTACAACATCAGGAGAGTTCCACTGCTGATCGAAGAATAGATTTCCAGCCAGCCATTCTCGGCTCAGTTCCCGCACACTGGCCAGCTTCTCATCCACACAGGAGATCAACAGACAGTCATAGGCCCTCTTTCTTAGTTCACTCATCTCTTGAGCATCTCCGTCTCAAACTCCAGCATGCCGATCCATGTCGATAGCGGCTCCACCATCAACCCATATAACGCCTATGCATCAGCGGGCCATTGCACTGGCTGCACTCACACAGGCGGTCTACCTGGTTGACTCCATCGCTCACAAAGGAGTGGCTGATGCAGAGGATAGCAGAGCACTGATCGAAAGTATTTTCTTCAACCAGGCAGAGGATATACCGCCTCAAGTATCACCCATTGCAATGTATGGTGGACTACAAAAACTGCATACTGGTATCAGAATCAGTCACGATATTCTTGCAGGCAAAGATATACCTCAGAGTAAGGTGCTAATGGGATACATTGCAGGGCTCCTCACCATCGAAAAAAGATTAAGCAAAGACCGTGATATGTGTCGCAAACTGGCCGACGGTATTGCACGCATTGATAAACAGCAGACATATTTTGGCAGCACGACACACCCCAACATTATCGCAGCCACTGCCGATCTTTACGGAGAGACGATAAGCACCATAAAACCCCGCATCATTGTGCGTGGCAAGTCCGAGTACTTAGGCCAAAGCAGTCATACCCAACGTGTACGCACACTATTAATGGCAGGGCTTCGTGCTGCACACCTCTGGCATGATAATGGTGGCGGCCATCTGACACTGCTATTTAGAAGAAAGGCGCTTCTCCAGAAGTTAAGCCAACTACAAAACAGTATCACCGTCGATTAACTCAAAAACAGGATAGCAGAACGTGAACCCATAAAGAATTCGGGCTAGGGTTCCGCTCCCAAGGAGTCACTCCATGTTTCAGCTCTATTATGATCACGCAGCCAAGGCCAAAGACGATATTCTTTCTGGCCTAACCGTTGCTCTGGCACTGGTGCCAGAAGCAGTTGCATTCGCATTTGTAGCTGGCGTGCACCCTCTGGTTGGCCTATACGCTGCATTTATGGTCGGCCTTATCACTTCGCTGGTTGGTGGTCGCCCAGGCATGATTTCGGGTGCTACCGGCGCACTGGCGGTGGTGATGGTTGCTCTGGTAGCTGAGCATGGTGTGGAGTATCTCTTTGCCACTGTTGTGTTGATGGGTGTTATCCAGGTCGGCGCGGGCCTTCTGAAACTGGGTAAATTCATCCGTATGGTTCCCTACCCTGTGCTGCTCGGCTTTGTAAATGGCCTTGCTATCGTGATTTTTCTCGCACAGCTCAAGCAATTTCAGATGGATGATGGCTCATGGATGAGTGGTACACCACTTTACATCATGGGCGGACTCATTCTGCTAACCATGCTGATCATGCACTTCCTACCCAAGCTGACACGCGCTATTCCGTCAGGCCTTGTCGCCATCGTTGTTATCTCACTTATTGTTATCTTCGGTGGCCTTGATACCAAATCGGTAGGCGATATCGCCAGTATCGGTGGCGGCTTCCCTCTCTTTCATATTCCTGAGATTCCACTCACATTCGAAACCCTGCAGATCATTTTCCCGTATGCCCTGATTCTCGCTGCCATCGGCCTGATTGAATCTCTGCTGACCATGAGCGTTATCGATGAGATGACTGACACACGCGGCCAAGGCAATCGCGTCTGCATCGGTCAGGGAACATCGAATGTCGTCACCGGTTTCTTTGGTGGCATGGGCGGCTGTGCCATGATCGGTCAGAGTATGATTAACATCTCTTCCGGTGGCCTGCGCAACCTCTCCGGCATCTCAGCAGCCCTTTTTCTGCTCAGCTTTATCCTTTTTGCCTCACCCCTGATCGAGATGATTCCTGTGGCCGCACTTGTTGGTATTATGTTCATGGTGGTCATCGGCACCTTTGAGTGGGGTAGCTTTAACCTGCTGAACAAAATCCCGCGCGAAGATTCATTTGTTGGCATCCTCGTTGCCGTAGTCACCGTATTCACCGATCTTGCCATTGCAGTCATTGTTGGTGTGATTGCCACAGCACTTGTTTTTGCCTGGAAACAGGCGCGCCATGTATATACCGAAACCCACACCAATGAGGATGGAAGCAAGGTGTATGTAGTGCACGGGCCTCTTTTCTTTGCATCCATACACCACTTTAGTGAACTGTTTGATATTAAAAACGATCCCGAAGATGTGATTATCGACTTCGCTTTCTCACGTGTTGCCGATCACTCAGCGATTGAGGCGATTGATACACTGGCGGATAAATACACCAAGCAGGGCAAAACACTGCACCTGCGCCACTTAAGCCTGGAGTGTAAGGATCTGCT